>CAZEEB010000093.1:0-8028 GCA_964511245.1 uncultured Paludibacter sp. | reverse complement strand
TTCAAAATATAATTAACTTTTTCGAAATTAAATTTTCAACTATCAATCAAAAAAAAAAAAAAACAAAGTAAATCCGACTTATTGATTGTGTGCGTTTGATTGAATATTTCTATAGTTAATAGGGACTTAATGCAATTTATTCATCTTTTGAAACATTGCTTTAGTTGCTCTCCAATAATCGGCACTGGTAAGTAGAAAATAAAGTCCGGTACATAAACTTAGAACCAACATTACAGCAAAAACCATAAAACTGTTGTCGGAACAGATATGTGTGGTTGCCGAAAACAAAACTGTGCCAACAAATACAAAAACAAAGGTTACTAAATTGAGATAAGCAACCATGTCGCCAAGTTTACGACCAAGATTAGCCTGTTGAAGCATTGATAAACAAGGAATTTGAAATAAACCACCCATAAATGCAGTGGAAAAAACGATAAGGAAATAAAATCCGAAGTTAAGTTTAAAGAATGTGAGGATAGCAATAAAGATGCTCATTCCAAAAATTCCTATCAATACTAGCCCTTTCTTCACTTCTTGCCCTGATAATTTTGCAGCCGCCCCTGTTCCCAATGCAATACCAATAGCCGCAGTAGCCATTATCAATCCGGTTATAGAATTTGAAGCGTGATACACATGCTCGGTATGAATCACTAAATTCATTTGAAGCATAGCACCAATTAACCAAAATGCCGAAGCTCCAAACACAGCATCGTTCACAAAAGCATATTGGCGGGCAAAACGAAAAGACCGGATGATAAATTGAACCGGATTTAGTGTGACGGAATGTTCGGTTTTCTCAGGAAGTTCTGTAGCTGAGATTGTGGTGGTTACAAAATAACCAAGTAAAGCCAATCCAATTAAAACGCTAAAAACAATCCATTGATTGTAAGCATCGGATACAAAAGAAGCACAAACAGTACCAATTAAAATTCCGAGAAAAGCCATCATTTCAAAAATCCCACTTCCAAAGGAAACTCCTTCGGCACCACCTATATCGCGAATAAGACTGTATTTTGAAGGAGAGTACAAACAGCTTAAAATTCCCATAACTAAAACAGTAAAAATTGCCAGCATAACCCAGTGAAGGTAAAAAGCTATGCATGCAACCAGCAATACGGGTATTTCGAGCAATTTAAATAGTCGGAATATTTTCTTTTTGGAATTATTTACTGCCAAATGACCCGCAACAGGCGAAAGCAATAAATATGGAACAATTAACGAGGCTGAAACAAGCGATATAAGCTGTGACTGGGTCATCCAAGTGGGTTTATTCCAGGCCACTGCAATAAAAATAATGCAGTTTTTAAGAAAATTATCGTTGAATACACCCAAAAAATTACTTAGAAACAGGGCTGTCCATTTATTACGAAAAGCTTGCATCGGCTTTAATATTTTCTGAGTGAGAATATAAAGCTCAAGCCACCGCCTTGAACTGTTTTGGCCGAAATTGTTCCTTTATGAAAAATTATTGCATTTTTAACAATAGCCAACCCTAGCCCTGTGCCACCGGCTTTGCGTGTTCTACCTTTATCCACACGGTAAAAACGCTCAAACAGTCGACTCAGGTGCTCTTCCGGTACGCCAATTCCATTATCGCTCAACGAGAAATACACAAATTCTTCATCTTCACGATAACAATTAATATCTATTGTTATTTTTTCGCCGGCATAACTTAAAGCATTGTCGAGCAAATTTCTGAATATTGAATAAATAAGTGACCGATTGCCCTGAATTGAAAGTTTGGGTTGAAAATTGCGAATAATACTGCATTCTTTTTGTTCAATTTGAAGATGAACATCATTCAAAACATCATGTATTACATCGGATATATTGCAGGTTGATTTATCAAATAAGCGTTTGGCTTCATCCATTTTATTAAGAGTAGAAATATCCTGAAGTAAATCGCGTAAACGCTGAGCTTGTTGCAACGAGCGCTCGACAAAGAATCGTTGTCGATCGGCATCCATTTCCGGATTTTCCAAAATACTCTCCATATAACCCAATATACTGCTTACCGGAGTTTTCAGTTCGTGTGAAATGTTTTGTGTGAGGTGACGTTTCAATTCATTTTCATGCTCTTGAATGGAAATATCATTTATGGATATTTCAAATGTATTATCCTGAAATACAATACATTGTACCGAAAAAACCTTACCACCTTTTTCGATAGTTATTTTTTTTCGTTTCAGTTCATTGTTCTGTAAACTTAGCTCAATAAACTGATTTATTTCTGAAAACTCTGGCAAACTGAAAATTTGATCGGAGCTTTCACTTTGTTCATCCGAAAGGATATTGCTATATTGAATAAAATGAGTATTGGCAAGAATTTCCTTTTTTTCGGCCGAGAAAATTGCCAATCCTTCTTGTGAAATCTGAAGATGTTTAATTAACTTTTCTCGTTCTTTATTTACCTCATCTTTGGTTTGTAATTGCAGCTTGTATAATTTAACAATATTCTTACTTATCTCGCCAAGTTCATCGTTTGGAAATTCGATATCCGTGATAAAAAACTCTTCATTTTCGGCTTTTTGAGTAAAAACGCGTAATCTGTCAATTGATTTAGTAAAATTACGTGAGATAAAAAATACAACTATAGCTGCTGCGATAAGCACAAATAAAAGAAAATACAGAAAAAATGTATTGGCTTTCAAGCTATTAATCAAACTTACATTGTAAGGTAAAGCACTGCGTACATATCCATTCGGGAATCGGTGTGCCAGGTAATAATAATCTTTTCCGGTGGAAACGGAATGACGAATTGCCTTGCCATTCTCGTTGTAATTAGCCATTTGAATTTCAGGACGGTCGGCATGATTTTCGAGTTTTGTTCCATTTTTCACAAATGAATCGAATGTTACAACTCCCAAGGTATCAATAGTGGTAACACGTAAATTGCTATCAGGAAACAATTTAACATATTCCTCAAGCATATCCCAATTCGGATTCCGTTCTTTGATAAATCGGTGAATGCTAAAGTTATAAGTCGATAACTGTTGGTCAAGTTGCTCAGTTCGAAAATCTTTTTCACGTTGGTACTGAAAAAAACTGATAATGGCAAATAGTAAAAAAAAGATGCCAAAAAAATAAAAAAATATACGGCGATTTAAGGTCATTTTGTCATTTACTATTAGTTTATTGACCATTTACTATTTAAAAATCATTCCGTAAATAGTCAATGAATTTATTCTTCGAAACAATATCCATAACCCAAACGAGTTACGATATTTTTCCCATACTGTCCAATTTTTTTTCGTAAGCGCGTGATATTAACATCAATAGTTCTATCAAGCACAATTACCTCGTCGCTCCACACACGCGAAAGCATTTCGTCGCGCGAAAACACACGATTCTTATTTTCTAAAAATAATTTTAGTATTTCAAATTCTTTTTTGGTAAAAGCAATTTCAGCTCCATTGAGTAAAACTTTCTTGTTTGCTAAATCCATTTCAAGTGCTTCATAACTTAACCTTAAAACCGGTGCTTCAACTAACTTTTTGTTTTCGACCCTACGAATTACAGCTTTGACGCGCGCCAGCACTTCACGTATTGAAAATGGTTTGGATATATAGTCATCAGCACCAATATTAAAACCGGTTAATCGATCGGTCTCTGAGTCTTTGGCAGTCAGAAAAATAATTGGTATAGTAGCTGTTTTAGGGTTTTCGCTAAGTATACGTGCCAGCCTAAATCCGGAAATCTCTCCCATCATAACATCGAGCAACAATAGGCTGTAATTGTTCATGTCTTTTTTTAACGCTTCTGCGGCTGAATAGGCCACATCTACTTGATAACCCTCAGTTTCGAGGTTAAATTGAAGAATTTCACATAAATCTTCTTCGTCGTCGACGACCAAAATACGGTACGAATTCATAGTCAATTAATAATTTAGAATTAATAATTAATATTTTTTTGTGACAAAGGTACGATTGCGATATTTCCAAGCTGTGTAATATCTGTTACAAAGATATTACATATTTTTAATTTTTAATTAATTTACAAAAAAAGGTTGCTCAATAAAATGAACAACCTTTAGGAAATAATTCTATATTCTATGTTTTTTACTTTTTCCCAGAATGCTTAAGTATTTTAGCATCAGTATAAAAGAAAATTTCTTCAGCAATATTACTGCAATGATCACCAATACGTTCGAGTTTTCGAATGGCTGCAATAAGCTGTAAACATTCAAATGCTCTATCCGGATTTTTAATTATATAATCTGCAATAATACGTGGGGCATTGTTATTCATTTCGTCAACCTGATAGTCTTCGCTGAAAATAGAAGATGCAAATTCAGAATTTTCATTTTCGAAAGCATCCAGTCCCTGAACAAGCATTTTATTTACATCGCCAATCATTAGACGCAGGTTAGTAAGTGTAATTAATTCAGCATCAAGTATGATGGTTGGATTTGAAATCAGTGTACGCGAAATACCATAAGCAAAATCGGCAATTCGTTCGAGGTTGGAATTGATCTTAAGTACTGCCAATACAAATCTCAAATCAATGGCAACCGGTTGATAGAGAGCTATGATGTTTTCGCATTCACTGTCGATTTTCAACTCGTAAGCATCAACTTTTTTTTCTCGCACTGAAACTTTCTGAGCCAATTCTTTGTCAAAAGATAGTATCGATTCGCCCGCATTGGATACTTGCGAAATTACCAATTTCCACATGTCAATTACATCCTTACGCAAGGAAGATAGTTCTTGTTCTAAGTGTCTCATAATATTGCTGCAATCCCCCAATATGAGGTTAAAAATTAGTTTTTTATATTTCTTATAAAAGTTTATAGCTTCATTAAAGTCCTAATTAGGTAATTTAATGATTTATCAACCAAACCTTCCGGTAATATAATTCTGAGTCGAAAGTTTTTCGGGATTGGTAAATATCTTAACAGTTTGATCATATTCAACCAATTCACCCAAATAAAAATAAGCCGTTTTATCACTTACACGCGATGCTTGCTGCATATTGTGTGTAACAATAATAATGGTATAATCTTTCTTTAACTCGTGTATTAGATCTTCAATTTTTGAAGTAGAAATAGGATCGAGTGCCGATGCAGGTTCGTCCATTAACACCACTTTGGGCGAAATGGCAAGTGCTCTGGCAATACAAAGCCTTTGTTGCTGTCCACCCGATAGAGCAAATGCTGATTTATTCAGTTTATCTTTCACTTCATCCCACAATGCTGCCGATTTGATTGACTCAATTACGCGCTCTTCAATAAATGTTTTATCTTTAATGCCGTTTACGCGCAAGCCATAAGCCACATTTTCAAAAATAGATTTTGGAAATGGATTTGGTTTTTGAAATACCATTCCAATTTCTTTACGCAATTCATCAACATGAACACCCGGTGCATAAATATCTTTTCCTTCAACCAGCACTGTACCGGTCATTCGCGTACCGTCAATTAAATCGTTCATCCGATTTAACAACCGAAGAAAAGTTGATTTACCACAGCCCGAAGGTCCGATAAGCGCCACAACCTTATTTTTTTCTACTTCGAAGTTGATGTTTTTCAGTGCATGAAATTCACTGTAATAAAAATCAACATTTTTTGCATCAATTGTTAGCATTTTTTTATTTTTTTTCCAAAACCACTAAAGCGAATTGGAGTATGTTTTTTAACTGTAAACTGCCTGTTTTTCTTAGTTTGTCTTAACTTTATTTGAAAAATAATTTCTCAACGCATTGGCTAATAAATTAACCAACAATACAATGACTATTAACACAAGTGCTGTTCCGTATGCAATTCCACGCGAAGCTTCAATGTCAGTACCACTGGTAGAAATTACATATAAATGATAAGGCAACGCCATTACCTGATTAAAAATACTTGTTGGCAGTTTGGGTAAAAAATAAGCTGCCACCGTAAATAAAATCGGTGCAGTTTCGCCCGACACGCGCCCAATGGATAAAATCAAACCAGTAATAATATTGGGGAAAGCCATTGGTAATACCACTTTTTGTATGGTTTGTAATTTGGTGGCACCCAGCGCCAAACTCCCTTCGCGATACGAATTTTCAATTGCTTTTAATGATTCCTCGGTAGTACGAATGACCAAAGGTAATGAAAGTAATCCTAAAGTCAACGAACCCGCCAAAATAGAATCGCCAAACTTCATAGTATTAACAAATAATGCCATCCCAAAAAGCCCGAAAACTACGGAGGGCACACCACTTAAATTATTGGTCATAATACGAATAAAAGTTGCCACTTTATTTCCGGTGGCATATTCATTCATATAAATGCCTGACATTATACCAATTGGAAAACTAAAAATACTACTTCCAACAACTAAACACAAGGTTCCTACGATGGCAGGAAAAATGCCGCCTTTAGTCATTCCTTCCTCAGGTGCTTTCGTTAGAAAATCCCAACTAATTACTCCAATACCCCGAACAACAATAAAACCAAGTATTAAAAACAAAATGGCAACAACAGAATAGCTCATTAATTTGAAAATGCTAAAAGCAATGGCTTGCGATCTGCGTTTTCGTGCCTCCACTTTTGAATCCTGATAGGCTACAGAGTTAGCTTTTTCTTTTATATTATGGTCGGTATTCATGTTAATATTGTAAATCGATTTATTTTTAAAAACTTTAAGATAGCGGTTTAATTGCTATATTTCTTTTTTCCGATAAACTCAATGCTGATACTGATTATCATGGTAATAACAAATAAAATTACACCAAGCATAAATAGTGCCTGATAATGACCACCACCAGCAGCCGTTTCGCCTAGTTCAGCAGCAATTGTTGCCGGAATGGTTCGTACCGGTTCAAGCAAAGTGTGTGGAATTACAGCAGCATTTCCCGTTACCATCAATACCGCCATTGTTTCACCAATAGCACGTCCAATTCCCAGTACGGCGGCCGAAGTTATACCCGATTTTGAATACGGAATTATCACTTTGTAAATAGTTTGCCATTGAGTGGCACCTAATGCCAGACTGGCTTCTTTCATAGAACGTGGAACTGTGCGCATGGCATCTTCGGCCACAGTAATTATGGTTGGTAATGCCATTATTCCAAGTACCACACTACCTGCCAACGCAGTTTCGCCAACAGGAAGATTAAATAATTTTTGTAGAAACGGAACAATTATTACCAATCCAAAGAATCCATAAACAACCGATGGAATTCCTGCCAACAATTCAATTACCGGTTTCAGAATATTTCGCACCCGCATAGAAGCTATCTCAGCCAGATACACTGCAACTGATATCCCAAATGGAAGAGATAGAATAATTGCACCCAAACTTACCCACAATGTACCAAGAAGAAGTGGTAAAAGCCCGTATTGAGGGGATGGTGAGGCTGTGGGATACCATTCTTTTCCACCAAAAAAATCGCCTGGCTGTAAATTTTCGTGTTTCAGAAGTTTGCCTTTAAAATCAGAAGCAATATATTGTTTGGGTAAGAAAAGTATTATCCCCTTGTGTTTTGAAGTTAATTCGTTGGCCTTGGCAGGAATAAATTCAAAATTAGCACCAAGTTCAGCTTCTGTATAATATTTAGTCAAATCGCTAAGTCGTACCAATTCAATCGGTTCATTTTGGCCTCCTACTTCATTCCAATTGGATATTTTTGCATCAAAAATTTCCTTAATTTGATAGGAGTTTAAATGCTTAACAGGATTAGCAGTATTTAAAGCCAGTTCGTAACCTTCTTCGATTACCGGACTATTAAATAAACCGGAAGCTTCTTTAAATAGAAATATAATAATAAGCAAAATAGTAATGCTGGTAATGCTTCCGCTTATTAATAAAGCTCCTTCTACAAGTTTTTCTAAAAATCTTTTCACTTAATTTTGGATTTTTAATTCTGCACAAAGAAACTGCAAGATTATTAAAGCAAAGTTAAGAATATGTTACAAAAATGTTACATTTTAAAAATATCAAACTAATAATATTAGCAATTGCCTCATATAATCCTGTAAACTAAGTTAATTTACTTAAAAATCTTTTGTAATAAGAATGTAACAGATTTGACAAGATACTGTAATCTTATCGAAGTTTC
>CAZEEB010000092.1:0-8176 GCA_964511245.1 uncultured Paludibacter sp. | reverse complement strand
ACCGTACATAAACGCTACTTAAATCTTCACAAGTTGACGGTAATCTAAACTTATAAGTAGTTCCATAAGAATTTGTCAGAACAATGTTTGGGTTATCATCCGAGTAGTTTGGATCATCTGGAACATCAGTCCAAGTTGTTCCATTTAAACTATATTGAGCTTTAAAGTTTCTTGGTCCAGTATCTGAAGCTTTCATTTGAAATGTTACAGCTATAGAAATATAACCAGCCGTAGAAAATGAATTTGTTCTCCATCCCTTATCAGTAGTAAGATTTGCAGTATTCCATTTGTAAGCGGACTCACCACTCGCAATTGAATAGCCTTGTGAAGTTAATGTATTGCCCCCGGAACCTCCATAGGTAGTAAATGTTCTTCCCATTCCTGGGTAGTTTATTGCCATACCACCAGTTGCAGCCGATGAACCTGCAAGTGAATAAATTACAATGTCGGTAGCAAATAACTGTTGCCCAGCGAGCATTCCAATTGCTACAAGAAGCAGCAATTTAATTTTTTGTGTAAACGTTTTTCGTTTCATACTTTATTATTTTATTTAGTTGTAAAAAATTTTTTAGAAATATATTGAGTTGATGTTGAATTAAGAATTGAACAAAATCCTTTTATGAACTTTAACGCAACAAAAGTACGGATATATTCTATAAATAAATCCATAGTATAGTTAATAAAAGTTAAGGCAAACTAGTTTTTCGTGTTAAACATTCTGATTTGTTAAAGCTATTTTAAATATTTGTAGTGATTACAAAGTTTTATGTAACAAAATTGAAATAATTGAATAACAGCATTATATAAATTTTAAATTATCGAATAGTTTCCTAAAATTGATTTTGTAGTAATTATTTTTATAATAATTACTTAAACTAATAAAAATGCTACAAATTTAACACGAAAAAATAATTAATAAATATTTACAATTTGTTTTCTGAAAGGTATCTTTCAGCCTCAATTGCAGCCTGGCAGCCGGTTCCGGCAGCAGTAATGGCTTGACGGTAATGTGGGTCGGCTACATCGCCTGCCGCAAATATACCATCCACATTGGTTCGGGGAGTTCCGGCAGTGGTTTTGATATAACCTATTTCGTCGGTTTCAATCCAGGGTTTAAATATATCGGAATTGGGTTTATGCCCTATTGCCAAAAAAAATCCATCGATATCGATGTGTACTTTCGTTTCGGTTGTAAGCCCTTTATGTTTCACTAAATCAGCACCTTGTACCACGCCATTACCCGTTAAACCCAGAGTTTCGTGTTCAAAAAGGACTTCGATTTTTGGATTTTGAAGTACGCGGTCTTGCATAATTTTAGAAGCCCGTAGTTGATTTTTTCGCACTATCAGATACACTTTGCTGGCTAATCCGGCCAGGTAAGTTGCTTCTTCGCAGGCAGTATCGCCACCTCCAACAACAGCAACCGTTAATTTTCGGTAAAAGAACCCATCGCAAGTTGCACAAGCTGAAACTCCCGAACCGGCATATTTTTGTTCGTCGGCAAGTCCAAGGTATTTGGCAGTTGCCCCGGTTGAAATGATAATTGTATCGGCTTCAATGGTTTTTTCGGCATCAATTGTCACTTTATAAGGTTTTGAACTTAAATCGGTGGCAGTGGCTGTCCCAAAGCGGATATCTGCCCCAAATCGTTCGGCCTGTTTGCGCAAGTCTTCCATAAGTTCTGTGCCGGTAGTTCCTGCCGGATATCCCGGAAAATTTTCAACTTCGGTAGTGGTTGTTAGCTGACCGCCAGGCTGCATTCCTTCGTACAATATAGGTGAAAGATTTGCTCTTGAAGCATAGATAGCTGCTGTATAACCAGCTGGACCAGACCCAATTATTAGGCATCTTACTTTTTCGTTCATTTTTGTGGAAAAATAGTTGTAATTATCTTAAATCGTTAATTGTTGCAGATTTGTATTTGGCTGAATTGAAACTAAAATAACTATCAGTAACCACAAATGCTTTTTGAAAATTAGTGAGCAAAACGGTTGATGAGCTACCGTTTTTATTAGACAACTTTATAGAAAACAGATTGCCATTTAATTTGTTCACTTGCAGGTCTATTTTTAAAATATCATTTTTCTGCTTAGGAATCATTTCTATGCAATAATTCTGTTCTGATTTTATTTTTTGAGAAAACTGGATTTTGCATTTTGATTTAAAACCCGATAAAATAGCCATAGGATTTGTTTCTGTAAGCTCTTTTTCAGATGGTTCGGTAATGGAAACTTCATTGTTTTGAGGCACATACGACCATTGTGTTTTACCATCAAACCAAGCTTTCATGGCATCCATTTCCAACACAAACTTTGAGGCTTTGAGTGTGAAAATACCATTTACAGTTTGTACTTGTGCATTTTTATTTTCAGTTACTGTTAGTCTGAAATTGGTTCGGATTGCGGTGGTTTTGGCGGTAGTGAGTAAATCTGTCAGAATTTTTTCAGCCTGTTCATTGTTCTGACTAACAACATATTGAGATGCAATTAACAAGCCACACATGATAATTTTATTAAGCATACAATGATTTTATATTAAAAAAAATAATTACAAATGTTTCAAAATTTGTTCCAAATGATAATCGTCCATTACCAATACTTGCCGTGCTTTACTACCTTCGAATGGGCCTATGATACCTGCAACTTCAAGCTGATCGACAATGCGTCCTGCCCGGTTATAACCTATGGAAAATTTGCGTTGAATAAGCGATGTTGAACCTTGTTGATTCGCAACAATCAGTCTGGCAGCTTCTTCAAAAAGTGGGTCACGTTTGGTCATATCCACCGAACTTGCATCAATGCCATCGCCTTCGCCGCGCACATATTCTGGTAAGTAAAATGCTGTTGGATAGGCTTGCTGGTGATTGATGTGATGCACAATATTTTCAACTTCGGGAGTGTCGACAAAAGCGCATTGCACCCGAACTAAATCGTTACCTTGCGAGAAAAGCATATCGCCCCTACCAACCAATTGATTAGCACCCGGAGAGTCAAGAATGGTTCGCGAATCAATCATTGAAGATACTCTAAAAGCTACCCTGGCAGGGAAATTTGCTTTAATTACACCGGTAATAATATTTACCGATGGACGTTGGGTAGCAATTATCATGTGAATTCCCACGGCTCGTGCTAACTGAGCAATACGTGCAATGGGCATTTCTACTTCTTTACCGGCAGTCATAATTAAATCGCCAAATTCATCCACTATAACCACAATATAAGGCATAAATTTATGTCCTTTTTCCGGATTTAAA
The DNA here is from genome assembly GCA_964511245.1 of uncultured Paludibacter sp. GTDB lineage: Bacteria > Bacteroidota > Bacteroidia > Bacteroidales > Paludibacteraceae > Paludibacter. Next base: position 4,923 of record CAZEEB010000092.1, on the reverse strand, counting down.
TGTCTAATTGTAAATTTTTCATTGTATTCTTTCACGTTCCGAACATGTGCTTTTTTTAGCAAATCGTATCGGTCGTCCATTTCTTTACATAACGAGTTCAGTGTTTCAACCACCTTGCTGGTATCGGTAATAATGGCATCATCACCATCCGGAAGTTTAGCCAAAAAATGTTTTTCAATATCGCCGTAAATATTGAATTCAACTTTTTTCGGGTCAATTAATACCAATTTGAGTTGTGAAGGATGTTTTTTGTATAATAAGGAAGTGATGATGGCATTTAACCCCACGGATTTACCTTGTCCGGTAGCTCCAGCCACTAATAAATGCGGCATTTTAGTTAAATCCATCATAAAAATATCGTTGGTAATGGTTCGTCCAAAAGCCACAGGTAGTTCGAATTTTGATTCCTGAAATTTTTTGGAAGCGATAATTGAATGCATCGAAACAACTTGTGGGTCGCTGTTTGGTACTTCAATACCTATTGTTCCTTTGCCGGGAATTGGTGCAATAATACGTATGCCGGTAGCAGCCAAACTGAGCATTATATCGTATTCAAGATTTCGGATTTTGGAAATGCGCACACCTGCTTTCGGAACAATTTCGTAAAGTGTTATCGTTGGTCCTACAGTTGCTTTAATGGTTTCAATTTCAATGCCATAATTTTGTAAAGTGTTGATAATCCGATTTTTGTTTGCATTTTGTTCCACCATATCAATTTGCGTGTCGTTATCGGTGCCATAAACTTTTAGCAAATCGAGTGTTGGTGGATTGTAATGTGATAAATCCAGGGTTGGATCATATTTTCCAAGTTTAGCAAGGTTGTAATATGGATCTTCGTTTTCATTTTCAGTAATTTGAAGCTCGATTGCATCAACTGACTTACTATCTTCGGGTTCTATGGGTTGTTCAATTTCAAACGGAACCTCATCTACTTGATTCGTTTCAATTATCAACTCATCGGCAACTTCATCATCGTTTCCTTTTACAATCCAATCTTCGGGAATTATTTCTGTGCCTACTGCTACAGTCATTTCAGTGTCATTGTAAACAATGGGTTCTTCAACACTTTCAAGCTTTGATTTTTTAGTGAAAAGACCTTTTAAAAAAGGAATGGTGGCTCGCGAAGCTATAACTGTATAGACCAAAAAAGTTCCAATTAATAACATTGTTGTTCCGGGAATGCCAATGTAGGAAACTATCCATTGACTTGCACAATCGCCGTGTTGCCCGGCCGGCGAGAAAAATAAAATGTTGTTGCAAAAAGGTGAGATAGCAAAACCCAATGTTACCGACAACCATACCAGCCAAAAGATGGAGTGAAAAAATGATTTCCAAAGTGAAGCGATGCGTGCTTTCATCAGTCTGAAACCAAAAATTAATCCAAAAAAAACGATAGCAAACGAAGATACGCCAAACCAACGATTAATGAGCGTTTCTGCTAAAATTGCGCCCAAAACCGATGCCCAATTTTGGATGTCAGTACGCATTTTTTGCATTTCGCTCCAGGATAAGTCCATTTTGCTTTGGTCGGCATAGCCGGTAAAAAAATAGGAGATAAGTGAAACCAATAAAAATACAAAGCAAATAATCACAGCAATTCCTATCACAAAACGAGTTCGCTCATCAGTAATTATATAGTTTAAACGTTTCCAAATTCCGGGTTTGTTCGTTTTTACAGTTTGTTTCTGAACTTTTCGCTCTGCTTTTGGCTCAGGTCGAACTTCGGGAACCGGATTGGTTTTGATGGGTTTTTTTGGTGCCATTTATATCATAAATTTGTTGACTTCGGCTGTTCAGTTTAATAAGAAACAGCAGAATTATTTTAAGGAATTGCAAAAATAATAAAAAGGAACGCCTAAATTACATCTTTTGATATAAATTTGCAGAAAAAAATCAAGGATTATCATACTCAAATTTGAATCATAACTAGAATGACTACAAAGCAACGTTACGAAAAAATAATTAATTGGTTCACTTTAAATGTCCCCGAAGCTGAAACAGAATTACATTATAACGATGCTTTTGGATTGTTGGTGGCTGTTATATTGTCAGCTCAATGTACAGATAAACGAGTTAACATGGTTACTCCAAAACTTTTAGCAGATTTTCCAACACCCGAAGCTATGGGTGCAAGTACTGTTGAAGTTATTTTTGAGTATATAAAATCTGTTTCATATCCGAATAATAAAGCCAACCATTTGCTAAGAATGGCTCAAAAACTTCATACCGATTTTGGAGATAAAATACCGGAGGATGTGGATGAATTGCAAACTTTGCCCGGTGTAGGCCGAAAAACAGCCAATGTTATGGTTTCAGTTTTGTATAATAAACCTGCAATGGCTGTTGATACTCATGTTTTTAGAGTTTCAGAACGACTTGGACTCAGTAGTAACTCAAAGAATCCACTTCAAACAGAGATGGAACTTATAAATTATATTCCAACTGAAATAATACCTAAAGCACATCATTGGCTCATTCTGCATGGTAGGTATATTTGCAAAGCACGCACTCCACTTTGCAAAGACTGTGGACTTAAGCCCTTTTGCAGGTATTATTCTACGCATTTTTGAAAAAAACGAATGTCAAGATTATTTGTCAATCATAAAATATTAAATATCCATTGTTGGTACTTAATAAGTTTTTATCTTTGTGCCTTCAAATAGAAAAAATAAGAAAAATGATAGACGAAGAATTAGTACGATGCCGTCCGTGCGGATATGTAATGAAAGCCAGTGATTTAGGCGAAGGTGTATGTCCGGCATGTGGATTACCTCACACCGTTTTTGAACCTTACAGGGAAAGAGTTTCAGCAAACCGATTATTTATACTTGGACTTGATATTCATCCCATTGCAATTCACCTTTCTCAAACCTTTGTGGCATTGATTCCAATGCTCATTATTTTCCATTTTATTTTTCCTGATTTTCAGGAAGTAATTATTCACTCTGTAATTAATTTTTCAGTTTGGGCTTTGCCTTTTTCATTGGTAGCATCTACGATTTCAGGTGTAGTTGATGGAATTACCCGTTTCAAAACTATCCGAACTCCCATGCTTTTTTCTAAAATGATTTATAGTGCATTAATACTTTTTACTTCAATATTGCAGCTTGTAATTTTTACTCCAAACCTATATTATTGGTACACAGTTGTTCTCGGACTTATTTCGCTTGGTTTTGCTGTACGATTAGGGTTGCTTGGAAAACATTTACTTGATGTTATTTTGCCCGGAACCTATGTGCGCAGAAAAAAGAAAGTTAAAACACCTGACAAAGAAGCTACTGAAGCCAAAAAAGCTGCTGCTGCCGCTGCGAGAGCACAAAAAGCTGCAACTAAAGAATAATTGATTTTTTTTTAAATTAACGAAGCAGGCGATATTAATATATTGCCTGCTTTTTTAGTGTATAATTTGAATCCTTTTTTTCTGAAACATTTTTTGTACATTTGTAAAACTATAATTTTAAAAATCAATGCAACCTTTAGCCGAACGACTCCGTCCTCAAACTATTGAAGATTATATTGGACAAAATCATTTGGTGGGCGATAAAGCCATACTTCGCCAAATGATAGATTCGGGACGAATGTCGTCCTTTATACTTTGGGGACCGCCCGGAGTTGGAAAAACTACCTTGGCTAAAATAATTGCAAACAAACTTGATCGCCCATTTTATACTTTAAGTGCTGTTTCGTCGGGCGTTAAAGATGTAAGGGAAGTGATTGAAAAGGCAAAATCAAGTCGATTCTTCTCACAAGGTGGCAATCCGATATTATTTATTGATGAGATTCACCGATTCAGCAAATCACAACAAGATTCATTACTCGCCGCAGTTGAGAATGGTACGATTACCTTAATTGGTGCAACTACCGAAAATCCTTCGTTTGAAGTTATTACACCCTTACTTTCACGCTGTCAGGTCTATGTGCTTAAATCGCTTGAAAATGAGGATTTATTGGAATTGGCTAATCGAGCATTAAAAACCGATTTAGAACTAAAAAACAGAGAAATACTGCTTGACGAGACAGAATCTTTACTTCGGTATGCAGGAGGCGATGCTCGTAAATTACTGAATATTATTGAATTAGTTGTTTCAGCAGAACCTGAACAAACAGTTCATTTTACAAATAAAATTGTTACAGAACGCCTGCAACAAAATCCAATGGCATACGACAAAGATGCTGAAATGCATTACGACATAATTTCAGCATTTATTAAATCCATTCGTGGTAGTGACCCTGACGCAGCAGTTTATTGGCTGGCACGGATGGTAGCTGGTGGTGAAGACCCGAAATTTATTGCACGTAGATTAGTTATTTCGGCTGCCGAAGATATTGGTTTGGCAAATCCAAATGCACTTTTACTTGCAAATGCTTGCTTTGACGCACTTCAAAAAATTGGTTGGCCCGAAGGACGTATTATTTTATCCGAAACAACTATATATTTAGCATCGTCGCCCAAAAGTAATTCGGCTTATTTGGCTATTGATGATGCACTGGCATTGGTGGAACGAACAGGAAATTTGCCTGTACCATTGCATTTGCGCAATTCACCCACTAAATTGATGAAGGATTTAAACTACGGAAAGAATTACAAATACTCGCATGATTTCCCTAATCATTTTGTAGAACAACAATTTTTACCAGATGAAATACTTGCTGTTTCAATTTGGAAAGTTCAGAACAATTCCACTGAAAGTAAACTTGGTGATTGGTTACGAACTTTATGGAAAGGGAGATTTTAATAAAACCGTCTATCAAAGCTTATTTTTGTGATTTAAGTTTACAAATATTGTAGGATTAAAATATTGAAAAAAGTTCGTATCTTTGCGCCCGAAATTTAGATGTATATAAAACAATAATGTAATTTTATGAATGTAGTTACAAAAACCATCACATTGGGTGATGGACGTACCATTTCTATTGAAACAG
>CAZEEB010000091.1:0-8206 GCA_964511245.1 uncultured Paludibacter sp. | reverse complement strand
TAAAAAATGATTACCTTTGTATTACAAAATATGATTATCCATTAATTAGATAAATGATATTAGCATCAACGATATGAATAATTTTACAAAAACACTTCAGATATTAAAAAAGATATTTTTAAATAAGTATCTAATTGTTTTTGTGATATTTGCAGTGTTTATTGGTTTTTTCGATAATCACAGTTTAATACATCGGTGGGAAACACATCGTAAAATTATGGAAATGGAAAAAGAGCTTAAATTTTATCAAAACGAGATAAAAGCCACGAAACAGAAAAAAAATGAACTCCAATCAAGCAAAGAAAATTTAGAAAAATTTGCTCGTGAACATTATTTTATGAAAAAAGAATCGGAAGATATTTATATTATTAAAGAATGAATATGAAAAACTCACAAATACTCCTTATTGCCAGTGGATTACTTATCATTCTAGGTTCATTTGCCAACTTTTTCGAATTTCACTTGGGCTCATTTATCTTTGCTTTAGGTGTTGCATTACTCATTTTTTCACATAGTATTCATGTTTTTGATAAAAGTATTGTTGATAAAAGAGAGCAAAGAATAGCACGTATTGGGCTTATGACGAGTTTAATGTTAGCTATAGCTGTGTATTTTATGTTTATTGGTTCTAACTCTTGGGTTGTAATGTTATTGATTTATGCCCTTTCAAGCTTTTTCCTGTCATTCCGCACATCAAAAAAATAACACTTTAGCAAATTACATTTGAATTTAGAGCCTAATCGTTCCATAATAAAATAATTCCTTGTCAATTTGCCTACCCCAGATGCGTTTATCATTGTCAATTACTGTTTTAACCTTTAATTGAATTAAAAACTGTACTTTTGTGTTCATAAAAAAACAACTTAAATATACAAAAATGGAAAACCAAGAAAATCAATTAAACATTGAATTATCAGCAGAAATAGCTGAAGGAATATATTCAAATCTAGCCATTATATCGCATTCCAGTTCTGAATTTGTAATAGATTTTGTGCGTATTATGCCCGGAACACCCAAAGCGAATGTAAAATCGCGTATTATTCTTACTCCGGAACATGCCAAACGATTGTTATTTGCATTACAAGATAATATTGGGAAATATGAATCTCAAAATGGAAAAATAAAAGTTCCGGATAATGGTTTTGTTCCGCCGGTACCAATGGCTTTTGGAGGTGGTGAAGCTTGATTAAATTAATATTAATGCTAATTAGTAGGAAAAAATAATTGTCAAGTATCGTTATTTTAAATTCCCTTTGCTAAATATATTGGCCGAAATGCTCACATCATTTTGAATATCTAAAATAAGCATCTTAGTGCCTTTACCATCTTTAAGCACATCTTTGTATAAAATTGAAGTTGGATACCAGAGATTTTTAATTTTCTTAATTTCGCTAAAGTTGATACGTTTCAATAACTTTCCACCTTTCGCAAAAAGTTCAATTTTCAATGGCACAAATCGGTCTTCATCTACCCAAATTTTTTCGGAATTATAATTAACATCTTTAACAATAGCCTTCAAATTTAACATCCAGCATTTACGACCATCTTCAAGTTCTTCATTCATAACTTCGGCCTCGTATTGTTCAAGCAATGGACGATCTGACATCATATCTTCGTATGACAAATCACTGCCCATAACTGGCTGCCGCAACATGTGACCTGACATTTGAATAACTCGATCGGTAGTAGGTGAATAAATCCACAATTGTTTTCCGAGTTTAAGCATTTTTGTGCCTTTCTCTCTGGCCGGTGCCAGATATTCGGTAAACGAATTATCAGTACCTTCTGTCCATGATTTTGATTCAATTGTACGTGTTCCTCGAGCAGTATTTATTTCCATTCGAGCAGTCATAATTCGAGATTTAGCAGACATATTGAAATCTACTTTGCTTAAAATAGATTTTCCAGAAGGATAGCTTTGTGCAGTTAAAAATGAAGGGAAAAACACTAAAAATGTATATATGTAGCAGAAAGTAAATAATTGAGTATAATTGGATATTTGCATTTTCATAGTTAATTTGATTATATTTTAGAAGAATTGTAAATTTGAAAAAATGAATTGATAATTTTTTCAAAATTTATTCATGCAGGCTTAAAATTATATCTTCAAATATGCTAAAAATCAATTAATACATAAAGTCAACAGTTAAAATTGACGGCGAATATTGATATAAAAATCGATTATCGTTTAATATTTAAAGCGTCAATCATAAGTGGAATTTCATAAGATTCAATGCCGTTAGCCAATAAAAATGGCTCATCAGTTTTAAACATTTGCTGAAAAGCTTCCATTTCGTTTTGAGACAATTCAATGGATTTAAAATAAAAATTTAACGCATTACTTATTTTCCTGTTGCACCATGCAATGTGCCCTGCATTTAAATAATCATGAGTATTTGGTTCAAAATCAATCAGTTTATTTATATAATATTCAGCCTGTTTGAGATTTCCGACTAAAAACGAACACCATGAAATAGCTCTCCATACCTTCAAATTATCTGGTTCAAGTGCATCTAATTTAAAATAAATTGCCAGAGCTTCTTTAAATCTATTTAATTGCAACAAACTGTTTCCAATTTGCATTGAAATAGAAAAATGATTGGGTTGTAAAAAATCTGAATGTTGATAAAATTCTAGCGCTTTAGTGTAATTACCTTTCAATCGATAACATAAAGCCATTTTTCGTACGGTCCACAAATCATCCGGTTGAATAATATCAGCTTTATTATAAGCATCAAGAGCTTTGTTAAATTGTGAGGTTTGTTGATACATATAACCTATTTTCTGATACAAAGCTGCAGTTGGAGTTGTTTGAAGTTGTATAATTTCAAACAATTCTAAAGCTTGTGTATATAATCCTTTTGAAAAATAATACTCAGCCACATTTAAACTAAAGCCCTCATTATAAGTCAGATTATTAAATAAAAACAAGCGATGCATAGTAAGCGAAAAATCAAACATATCCGAAAAATCATTGTGATGCGGATATAATTTAAAAAAACGAAATAAATCCTGGATGTATTGCTTGGAAATGTTTTTTGCCACTTGCAAAGGTTGAAGTAACAATTCATCATTTGCCATTTCGGCAAGTTGATCGGCTTCGTTTTTGAAAGAATTTTTCATCATACTTCGTTGCGATTCAGGCATTTGAAGTATACTTAAGCAAAATGAATATTTATCAGAATTGCACATTACATTGTTTCCAACAAAAGCTGATATTAAAGATATTTCATCGGTTACAAATAACTCTTTTATAGCCGAATTACCAGAATCGAAAGGCATAAACCAATTGCAGATCTCCGAGAAAAAACCAAAATTTTTAAGCATTGAAAATGTACTCATATATACATCAGCTCCTTCAAGTTGTAATTCACTAAGTTCTTTCAGTTTATCAGTGACACCGCTTTTTTCTAACAAATCCTGCCATTCTGGATTTTCTTCATTCCATTCATCTGAATTTAAAAGACTATCGGATTCTATTTTATCTTTCATCAACGGACTAATTTTCATCACTTCAGGAAGGATTTCCTCCTTCATTCGCTTCGAAATTTTATCGGTTTCTGCAGTAGAAATAATCTGAATTAGCACATTTTGAAAATTTTGCACAATTTGTTGATTGTCAGTCAGAAATACAAGGCGATTCCGAACAGTGGGGAAATAAGGCATAAATTTGCTGTATTTTGCCAAAATGAAACATAAACCCACAATTGCACGTTGTTTTACAGCCATATTTTCAGACTCGCAAGCATCAAAAAGGAGCATTAATTTTCTTTCGTCAAACATTCGCCACAAATTGAGAGTCAATGCGGAAATTAGAATTGATTTTTCAACTTCGCCAGGATAGGATTCATGGATAATTTGTTCAAATACATTCTTCTCATCAGATTCATAAAAACTTGATATCCAATACATATTAAATAATTCGGATAAGGCAGTTTCAAAATTTGAACGTAACCGATTTAACTCTATTTGATGGCTATCTTCAAGTTTAGCCAACAAAATGGATTGAGAATGGTAATATTTAAGTGAAATAAGTAGTTCGGAAGGAGATTTATATTTTTTTACATGCGGAAAATATCGTTTCTGCGTGAATTCAAAATTACTTGAGTTTCTTATCAAAAGTTCTTCGTGCAATTCAGAAATAAGCACAAATAATTTGGCAACAAGTTTATTTAACACTTGTTTGCGTTGCGGGTCGTCAATATCAGTACTATAATATTGAAGTAAATAGCTATAATTTTGTTTTAAATCGTTTAATCTATCATAGTAAGAGCCATTCTGCAATTCTTCTGCCAAAACTAATGTTTTATCAAAAGTATTAGAAAGTTGCCCCGAAATCAAGGATTGTAATAAAATTTCGTAAGTTGAATGAATCTGAGAAGAGTTCATATTCAGTAAGTAATGAAGTTTAGCAGTTCTGATTTGGATAAATAAATTTAACCCATTTTGCTTATTTTTCTCAAACGATCTTCGTCAATTATTTTCAATTTTCTACCGTCCATTGCAATAATATCTTCGTTTACAAAGTTTGACAAGGTACGAATGGCATTCGATGTTGTCATATTAGATAAATTTGCCAAATCTTCGCGCGACAGATATATACTGATAGTGGCTCCATCCTCCTCGAGACCATAATTTTTCCTTAATATCAAAAGTGCTTCGGCTAATCTTCCTCGAATGTGTTTTTGAGTCAGATTTACTGTTCGAGCATCGGAAGCGCCTAAATCGCTTGCTATTTCTTCCAAAAACCGATAACAAAATGCATTATTATGTCGTAAAATAGACAAAAAGATGTCTGATTTAATCATATACACGGTCGACTCTTCAAATGCAGTAACATTGGTATTATAAATTTCGTTTGCAATAATTGCTCTATAACCAAAATGTTCACCGGGTTTAAGCATTCTGATTATTTGCGATCTACTTCCTACACCTTCTTTGTAGACTTTTACTTTTCCACTGGCTAAAATCATCATGTGAGTTGGAGTTTCACCTTCACAATGAATCATTTCATTTTTTTTAAAATGATGAATACTGTAATTATTTTTCACAAATTGCCTTTCGTCGGGCGTCAATACATCCCATACTGTTAAAGTCTCTTCCAATGGTTTGAGTTCTGAAAAGTGCTTTTTGGCCATAAAATATTGTAAAGAAATATGTTTGACAACAATGTTATAAAGCACAAATTTAGTGATTAAATTAGAAAAAACATCAGGATTTGAAATATTTTTTGCAAAAAAAATATAAATCATAATTATTATGTCATAATTTATTCTACAAATAAAGATTCGAACATTTTGGATGGTTTTAAAAATATAAAAACAAAAAAAATCTCTTGCTTCAAAATTAAAGAAATAGTATTACTTTTGTGTAATGTTTTACATATTTAAACAAATGAAAAAGCTAGTTCTAATTTTTCTTATTTTCATTTCGATTCTAAATTCACAGGCACAACAATTAAATTTCAGCGATTCGGCTAAAATAAGTTTAATTACCTGTTCGCCCGGTGAAGAGGTATATGAAAAATTCGGGCATACTGCAATACGCATAAACGACAAAAAAACCGCTACTGATTTGGTTTTCAATTACGGTATATTTGACTTTAATACTTCTAATTTTTACTTTAAATTCATTAAAGGCGAAACAGATTATCAGCTGGGAGTGTACGATACTGGTAATTTTCTGGCTAGTTATGCAATGCGAAATTCGCTGGTATGGGAACAAATTATTAACCTTACTGTTTCAGAAAAAAGGATATTAATTAACAACTTATTGCGAAATTACGAACCTGAAAACAGAACTTACCGCTACAATTTTGTTTTTGATAATTGTGCAACTCGCCCACGGGATAAAATCATGTCATCCACAAAAGGATATATTAAATTTCTTGCTAATTCTGAACCAAAAACCTATCGCCAATGGATTGGATCATACATTGGAAGTGACACTTGGTTAAAATTTGGCATCGATTTAGTTTTTGGCATTGAAGCAGAGCACTTTGCTTCAACCAGCGAAAGTATGTTTCTACCCGAAGTGCTGATGTCTGAATTTCAAACAGCTCAAATTGTAATTGCCAATGGACAAACAAAAAAATTAATTGTTGATAAAAAAATACTTATAAATAAACACGAAGCAACCGATATAAACTCAAATTCACCATTTAAACCGTTAACTATTACAATTTTAATTTTAATAATTGGTTCAATTATAACTATTTGGGATATTTACCAACATCGTCATTCAAAATTATTCGATTCAATATTATTTATAAGCACAGGTATACTGGGAATCATAATAGCTTATCTGATGTTTTTCTCGGTTCAACCTTTAGTTAAACAAAATTTAAATATTGTATGGCTCAATCCTTTAAGCCTTATCGTTGGAATTTTAATTTGGTTTAGGCGCTTACGAGTTGCAATGTTCTTTTATCAAATACTCAATATCATTTTTTTAGTTGGCGGACTTTTTGCATTTGCATTATCTATCCAAAGTTTCAATGTTGCTTCTTTTCCCATTATCGTTTTACTTTTAATGCGTTCTACAAGCTGGTTTGCATATCTTAAACGGAGAATTTACAAACATCGAAGTTTATAAATTAAAGTTTAATGCTTAGACCTGCCAACACATTTATTCCGGCTTGTGGGTAAAAGCCTAAATCACTGTTTCTTTTAGCTCCCGAAAAATAAGAATATGACCATCCGTTGCTAATGTATTGGCTATCGGTTAAATTATTAACCAATAAAGTCAAGTTGACAGCACGCATTTTTTTAATTGCCAAAGCATACGAAAGTCTGAGATTAGAAACAAAATAGGCATCTAATGAACGTGCGTTCGAACCGGTATTATCCAGAAATTGTTTCCCAACGTACTGTTCAGATAGTTTTGCCTCAAATCGTCCAACATGAAACGTAAAAGCATTGTTCCATATCAATGAAGGAGAATAGGCAATTGGTGTGGATTTGTATTCAAATGTTTGTTGATTACCGGTATCCCAATCATCCACATATTCCTTAAAATTATTGATTTGGTTCTGACTCACAGTTAGCGATGCATCCCAGCGAATATTATCCGACAATTTAGCACTTCCAATTAGTTCAACGCCCAAGCGATAACTTGACAACACGTTTTCCGACAAGGGCTCTCCTATTTCGTTTAGCTTACCGGTTAGAATAAGCTGATTTTTGTAGTTCATATAATACAAATTAGCTCCAGCCGAAAATAGATCATTATGAAATTTGTATCCTGCTTCGTAATCGTAGAGTGTTTCGTTGGTTGGAAGATTATTTAGCGAGGCATCGGTATAATTGGTGCGGGTAGGTTCGCGATTGGCAACTGCAAACGAAGCATATAATTCATTCGATTTGTTGGCTTTGTACAAAATTCCGGCTTTGGGATTAAAAAAATCAAAGTTTTTGGAGATATTTAAATGTTGCATCTCATTAATATTGTAATCCCATTTGTCATTTATTCCAATTACCGAATATATCACTTTTCGGTATTGTGCTTCGGCATTAAGATACAAATTACTTAGCAATTCATAATTCAGTTTTAAATAAACCGTTGCATCGGTTTTGTTTACCTTGCTCCGATAATATTCTGTTGGAACAATTTTTTGCGGATAATCTTTAATCTGAGTTACATCGCCCCAGTGTTCGCCCCAATAATAGTTAGCTGCGCCACCCAGTTGTGCTGAAAGCTTTTCCGGATTATAATTTAGCGAAAATACAGCACCGGCAAAATCATTTCCCATTTTTTTCTGACGAACAAGATCTCCCGAAACCACCTCATTTCCATTCAGCGTATAAGATTGAATTCCGTAGTTTTTATAGGTCTGATCCTGCTTATATTCTTCGTAATATCCATCGCCACGGGTATAATGAAGTGCTCCGTTAATACTCAGATTTTGATTAAAGCTATGAGCACCAACCAACTGATAATGAGTCTGAATATAATTATCGGTTTGGTCGGCATAATACATGGCTTGTCCGTTGGCATCCACACCCATAAACCCGCAGGAATTAAAGGTTCGGTGAGTACCGAGCGAATTTTTGGGAACTCCATTCCAGGCATGATAGGTTTGTTCCCTGCCGCCAAACGTAATCAATTTCAAAGAACTATTATCGCTGTAATAACCAGCCTGAAGATAATACGAACTCATTCTGAGATCGGAAGAGCGTCGTGTAGGGAAAGAGTGTTCAGAGCCGTG
>CAZEEB010000090.1:0-8248 GCA_964511245.1 uncultured Paludibacter sp. | reverse complement strand
TCCTTGTTTTTCTTTTGCAGTTTTATTCAAAACAGCAACTCAAATCCACTCGTCACATCTGATAACGAGACTGTATCCCTTATTTTTGTTGGAGATGTAATGGGGCATATGCCTCAGGTTGATGCAGCATACAATCCTCAGAATGAATCATATAACTACGATGTATGTTTTAAATGGCTAAAAACGTATCTCCAAAATGCTGATTTTGCTGTTGCCAATCTGGAAGTTCCCATTGCAGGGAGGCCTTATAGTGGTTATCCGGCTTTTTCTTCCCCTGATGCTTTGTTGGATGCACTTAAAAATGCCGGTTTTGATATACTCTTAACGGGTAATAATCATGTGCTTGACCGTGGACAGTCAGGACTGGAACGAACTATAAGTCAGCTCAATAAAAGAAAGTTCTTATTTGCAGGTAGTTACATCGACGAAACTCAACGGGACAGCTTATATCCGATTATGATTCAGTCAAAAGGTCTTAAGATTGCCATTTTGAATTGTACATACGGAACAAACGAAAATGAAGTTCAGGAACCGGCCTTAATCAATTACATTGATACTGTGGAGATTATTAATGATATAAATGAAGCAGATAAGCTTGGTGCCGATTTTAAAATTATGACCATTCACTGGGGAACAGAGTATGAACTTCAGGCTAATGAATTCCAAAAAAAGATGGCTCAATTCTTTGTGAATCATGGAATTAATCTGATTATTGGTTCACATCCACATGTGGTTCAAAATGCAGAAACGCTTTATACAAAGGATAATACTCCGGTTTTGGTATATTATTCTCTTGGCAATTTCATTTCCAATCAGCGACAAGCTAATTCTGATGGCGGAATAATGTTGAAAGTAGAGATAAGTGTGAAGTCGAAATCAGTTTTGAAAACGTCTTATTATCCGGTTTGGGTTTATAGAGGCAGTTTAAATTTTGAATATCAGTACCATTTAATTCCTACAGCAGATTATATACAAAATACGAAATATTTTAAATTGAATTCAACTGATAGTTGTTCACTACGTTATTTTGACTCTGAGACTCACAAAAGATTATCGAATATTGAATTTTTAAAATAACTTTTAACATGACTGTATCAGAGGTTCTTACAGAACTTAAAACTCTTTCTAATCCGGCTCATTTTGCCCAGTTAGAAAGGTTCGGTATTAAGAATTCTAATGCCTTGGGTATCAAAATACCTGATTTGCGACTATTTGCCAGGAAAATAGGTAAAAATCATGATCTCGCATTAGAATTGTGGGAAACCCAAATTCATGAAGCGAGAATTCTGGCATCGTTTATAGAAAATCCGAAACAAATGACTGAACATCAGTTTAATGCCTGGGTAAGGGATTTTGATTCGTGGGATATTTGCGATCAGTGCTGCAGTTTACTTATTCAAACGCCTTTCGCAAAAGCTAAAATTGAAAGCTATTCTACTGAAAATAAAGAGTTTGTGAAGCGTACTGCCTTTGTATTGATATGTGCTTTGGCCGTACATGACAAAAAAATGGAAAATGAAGATTTTTTTAAATATCTAGAATTAATTGAACGTGAAGCGTGGGATAATCGAAATTTTGTGAGGAAAGCAGTGAATTGGGCATTGAGGCAGATAGGGAAGCGAAATAAAGCTTTGCGCTTAAAAGCTATTGAATGTGCGGAACGTATACAACTTCAGAATTCAAAATCAGCTCGTTGGATTGCATCAGATGCATTGCGGGAGTTGAATAACGAGCAGATTATCCGTAGAATAAATTAAAACCGATTCCAATTGAAGGAATCGGCTTTTTTACAATACTATTAATAATTACAAAAAGTTAAAATAACTAAGTTGAGTCTGCAATTTTACAATAAACCTTGAATTTTACTTAAGTTTTCAGCAATTTCTTCATTCGATAACGAAAAGTTTTGCAAATCACCAGCCAAATATTGATCGTAAGCTGCCATATCAACTAATCCATGACCGGAAAGGTTAAACAATATCGTTTTTGTTTTTCCTTCTTCTTTGGCTTTTAATGCCTCGTTGATTGCAGCTGCTATGGCATGAGCCGATTCAGGAGCAGGAACAATTCCTTCAGTTTGAGCAAAAAGAACACCCGCTTTAAACGAATCAAGTTGCTCAATATCAACAGCTTCCATTAGATTCTCCTTTAATAACTGACTCACAATAGTACCTGCACCATGATATCGCAACCCACCGGCATGAATATGAGCTGGAGCAAAGTTATGACCAAGTGTGTACATTGGAATAAGTGGTGTATAGCCTGCTTCATCACCAAAATCATAATGAAACTGACCACGAGTTAATTTTGGACAAGATGAAGGTTCAGCAGCAATAAAACGCGTTTTCTTACCTTCTTTAATATTGTGGCGCATAAATGGATAAGCTACTCCCGAGAAATTAGAACCACCACCAAAACAGCCAATAACCACATCGGGATATTCGCCGGCCATTTCCATTTGTTTTTCAGCCTCTAATCCAATTACTGTTTGATGCAGCGATACATGGTTCAACACACTACCAAGCGTATATTTGCAATTTGGAGTACTCATAGCAAGTTCAATAGCCTCTGATATGGCAGTTCCTAAACTCCCTTGGTAATTTGGATGTTCGGTAATGATGGCCCTACCAGCTTTGGTCGACATACTTGGCGATGGTATTACCTGCGCTCCCCAGGTTTGCATTAATGAACGGCGATATGGTTTTTGTTCATAACTTATTTTCACCATGTATACTGCCAGTTCCAATCCAAACATTTTGGCAGCCAGCGACAATGCTGTTCCCCATTGTCCGGCACCTGTTTCGGTGGTTATATTTGTAACTCCTTCAGCTTTACAATAATAAGCTTGCGCCAATGCCGAATTTAATTTATGCGAACCAACCGGACTAACACTCTCATTTTTAAAATAAATATGAGCAGGTGTGTCCAATGCTTTTTCCAGGTTATAAGCCCGAACCAAGGGAGTTGGGCGATAAATTTTATATTTCTCACGCACTTCTTCCGGAATTTCAATCCATGCATCAGTCTGATTTAATTCCTGATCGGCTAATGCTTTAGCAAAAAGAGGATATAAGTCTTCATTTTGCAAGGGCTGTTTAGTCCCCGGATGCAACATAGGCATGGGCTTAGTTTGCATGTCTGCCACAATATTATACCATTTTGTTGGCAAATCTTTTTCTTCTAAAAGGAATTTCTTGGTTTTTTGCATGATAAAATTAAATTTATTGTTGATATTAAATTAGTTCAGCATTTGTTTCGCTGTATTTTTCAGAATCAGATTATATATTTTACAATTTGATTTCAAAGATATAAACTATTTTTAAAATTGAAAGTAAAATAAACCGATTTTTCTTTAATTTGCTCCTTTTTTTGAATACAGTTATCAATTTTATAGGTTTGATGGGTATTTCTTTGTAAATCACTTTTCATACAATGAATCAAACCTTGTGTGTTTAGAAATAATTATTAAAATTAAATACTTAAATAGCTTTCGTTAGAAACTCTTCGCTTTGCTTGCAAAGAAATTATTCCTATAACTTAATTTCATCTTTAAAAAGAAATAACCGGCTTTTTTCTAATTCTATTCTTTAAAATAATTATTGTACTTTTGCAACTCAACTATAACAATTCAATTAAACACTTTTCATGATACAATCGATGACAGGCTTTGGTAAAGCCACTTGTGAGTACGGCAACAAAAAAATAGTTGTTGAGATTAAATCGCTAAACAGCAAGCAGTTGGATATTTCTACACGCATTTCGGGTTTATACCGTGAAAAAGATATTGAAATACGTAACGAATTGTCGCAAAAGCTTGAACGAGGTAAAATTGATTTATCCCTTTATGTGGATAATTCAGCCAAAGAATCGGTTACACAAATTAATCAGTCAGTTATTGAAGCCTATTACCAACAAATAAAAACCTTGTCGGCTAATTTGGACATTGATGTTCCTGCCAATTGGTTTGATGTGTTATTGCGTTTGCCCGATACTATGAAAACTGAAACTTTAGAAATGGATGATAATGAATGGCTGGAAATTAAAAAAGCTATTGCACTGGCTATCAATCAACTTACAGATTTCAGAATACAGGAAGGAAAGTCATTGGAGACGGTATTTAATACTAAAATTCAACATATTGGTCAGTTACTTGAAGAAACTGCACCTTTTGAAATGGAACGAGTTGAGAAAATTAAAAGCCGTTTGGAAGAGAATTTAATAGCATTATCTGATAAAATTGATTACGATAAAAACCGCCTAGAACAAGAATTAATTTTCTATATCGAAAAACTCGATGTGAACGAAGAAAAGGTACGATTACGCAATCATTTGGATTATTTTATTGAAACCATGCAACATGAAAAGTCGCCTGGGAAAAAACTCGGTTTTATTGCACAAGAAATTGGACGTGAGGTAAATACACTTGGTTCAAAATCAAATCAGAGCGAAATGCAAAAAATTGTTGTGCTAATGAAGGATGATTTGGAACAGATTAAAGAACAAGTATTAAATGTTTTGTAAGTTTTAAATAGCTGGTACTTGGCAGTTATTTACATCTGCAATGCCCACTAATTACGAATTAATAATGGCTGGTAAATTGATTATTTTTTCTGCACCTTCGGGAGCTGGTAAAAGCACATTGGTTCAGTATCTTTTAACTTGCGGTTTGGATTTAGAATTCTCGGTTTCGGCTACAAGTCGCTCACCTCGCGGAGTTGAAAAGCATGGAATTGATTATTATTTTATGACCCCTGCTGAATTCAAGCAAAGAATTGAAAACCAAGAATTTATTGAATACGAAGAAGTTTATCCGAATTGTTATTATGGTACGCTTCGCACTGAAATTGAGCGTATTACATCCTTAGCTAAAAACATAGTATTTGATGTAGATGTGATTGGCGGAATTAACATTAAAAATCAATACGGTCATCGGGCTTTATCATTATTTATTGCCCCACCAAGCATCGAAATCTTAGAACAACGATTAACCCGGAGAGCTACCGACTCACCCGAAATGATAAAAAAGCGAGTGGCTAAAGCTGCACACGAATTAACGTTTGCTCCAAACTTTGATTATACGATTATAAATGATAATCTTGAAGATGCAAAAGTAGAATCTGAACGATTAATTCGGCAGTTTTTGCTTGAGTAAGGGCTTGGTTTGACTTTTCTGTAATATAATTTTCAATCAACATATTAACCATGAAAGTTGCCCTATTTTTTGGTTCATTCAATCCAATACACAATGGTCATACCCAATTGGCTGAATATCTTATAGATAATGAATTAACTGACGAGGTTTGGTTTGTTATTTCACCCTGCAATCCGCTTAAAAGTCAGTTTGAATTACTTGACGAGTATGTACGGTTGGATATGTTGATGCTAGCCATTGTTCACGAGCCAAAATTCAAAGCCTGTGACATTGAATTTGACTTAGCAACTCCTTCCTATACCATCGAAACCTTGCATGCTTTATCAGCGCAATATTCTGATTATCAATTCACATTATTGATTGGAAGTGACAATGCCCTGGTTTTTGATAAATGGAAATGTCCTCAGCAAATTCTTACTGAATACCCTGTGATGGTATATCCGCGTAGTGGGTATGATTTTTCTCAGGTTACTAATCTTTATCCGCAAATGCAACTTCTTCATTCTCCCTGTTTTGATATTTCATCCACCCAAATCCGTACAGCATTAACACAAAAAAAGGATGTAAGCAATTGGCTACATCCTTCTGTATTTCAGTTTATTGTAGATAATGAACTGTATGATAGTTAATTACAAACAATATCTGTTAGTAAATTGTTTATAAAAAGTTATTTTATAAATATGGATTGCTTTTTTTCTCTTCGCCCAAAGTTGTAGTCGACCCATGTCCGGGATATACCACAGTTGTGTCGGGTAGAGGCAGTAATTTATTTTTAATCGACTGAATTAGGGTGGCATGATCACCATTTGCTAAGTCTGTACGGCCTATAGAACCTTTAAACAAAACATCTCCCACAAATAAAACTCCTTCTTCAGCCGAATAGTATGACATGCTTCCGGGAGAGTGACCTGGAGTGTGTATTGCAACAAACGAAAAATTTCCAGCTTTAATTATCTCATTTTCAACTACATATTTTCCAAGTTCTTGAGCTGAACCTACCGATAGTCGGTAAAACAATGCCATGTTCTGAAAACCATTGAGTAAAAAATCATCCTCTTCACCTGCTTCGGGCTGAATATTATAATTATCATACATAAATTTGTTGCCAAAATGGTGATCTAAATGCAAGTGTGTATTAATTATACGTTTCAATTCGAGTTTGTTTGAATCAATAAAATCTTTTAAAAGTAACTCTTCCTGTTCGGTGTAACAACCTGCATCGATAAGAATTGCCTCGTTTGTATCATCGTAAACCACATAGGTATTTACTTGAAAAGGATTGAAAGTGAATGTATTAATTTTCATTGAGGGTTTATTTGTTAATTGGTTTATTTGTTAATTCATTCAACAACCAGATGAGTGGTTCATCGAATTGTTTTACAGCACTTATAGTGGTACATATACAGCTTTTTTGGTTTTAAAATATTCTTCGTCGAAAAAATTACTCACTTCATATAGTTCAGCAATATTTTTATAGGACTGTATTTCGTGTTGTAATTCGCCTCCTTTTAGGCAAATTAGTCCGTTGGGAAGTGCATTATGTTGTTTCTTGCTTATGTTTTTTTGTATTAACTTCACTAAATCATCCAGGGGCATTACAGCACGACTAACAACAAAATCATATTTCCCCTTTTCATCCTGCACTCGCAGATGCTTTAATGTTATGTTTTTCAAGCCAATAGACTTTGCAACTTCAGTTGCTACTTTAATCTTTTTGCCGATGGAATCAATCAATACAAACTGAGTTTCGGGGAAAAGTATAGCCAGTGGTATACCCGGAAAACCACCTCCTGTACCCACATCCAAAACATGGGTTGTTGGTTGAAAATTAATTATCTGGGCAATTGCCAATGAATGAAGCACATGATGCTCGTACAAATGCTCAATATCCTTGCGCGAAATCACATTTATTTTTGTATTCCAATCCAAATATAAGTCAAACAAAGCCTCAAATTGACTTCTTTGATTTACTGTGAGTGCCGGGAAATAATGTAATATTTGTAACATTGCTTGAATTTGAACGCAAATTTACAAGATTTTTTTTCATTTTGATACTAAATCACAAAATTTCCTTTCAAAACTTTCTAAGTCATTGAAAAGCAATGACAGATTTGGATATATTCTTTGCTATTATTGTTATATGCTTTATAAATATTACCTTTGTGCACTGTTTTTGATAAAAATTAATCTGTTCATTAGTTAATTTGATAACAGCAATAGCTTTTCAATCAATCAACTAATTTACACTTCAACCAATAAACTAATTTAAGAATATGAAAGCTTATGTTTTTCCCGGACAGGGAGCACAATTTGTAGGTATGGGCAAAGACCTGTACGATCAATCGGAACTTGCAAAAGAGTATTTCGAAAAGGCAAACAGCATTTTGGGTTACCGTATTACCGATTTGATGTTTGAGGGTACTCCCGAAGATTTGAAACAAACCAAAGTAACACAACCGGCTGTATTTCTGCATTCAGTTATATCGGCACTGGTGTCAGGCAATGATTTTAAACCTGAAATGGTAGCCGGTCATTCACTGGGCGAATTTTCTGCATTGGTTTCTGCAGGTGCATTGTCGTTTGAAGATGGTCTTAAACTGGTTTATGCGCGTGCTATGGCCATGCAAAAAGCTTGTGAAAAGGAGCCTTCAACAATGGCTGCCGTGCTTGGACTGAGCGACGAGGCTGTGGAACAAGCTTGTGCTGAAATAACTGATGCTGTTGTAGTACCTGCCAATTACAATTGCCCCGGTCAGTTGGTTATCTCCGGTTCCATTGAAGGTATTGATAAAGCCTGTGAACTGCTAAAAGAAAAAGGAGCAAAGCGTGCTCTCAAACTACCTGTTGGTGGTGCTTTTCACTCACCATTGATGCAACCTGCCAGTGAAGAGTTGCAAGCTGCTATTCATGCAACTTCGTTTTCAACTCCAGTTTGCCCGGTATATCAAAACGTTAATGCTAAACCACAAACTGATCCAACTCAAATTAAATTAAACCTTATTGCACAGCTTACAGCTCCGGTTCGATGGACTCAAACCGTGAAAAACATGGTAGCCGATGGTGCGGTTGAGTTTTGTGAACTTGGACCGGGCGATG
>CAZEEB010000089.1:0-8300 GCA_964511245.1 uncultured Paludibacter sp. | reverse complement strand
ATTTCACCCACTTCGGCTGCAATCTGAGCAACTATAGCATTGATTTGGTCTTCGTTCGTAACGTCTGCTACATAACCGTGAGCTTTGATTCCTTCTGCTTCGTAAGCAGCAATTCCTCTATTCACTAAATCCTGATTAATATCGTTAAATACAATGATTGCACCTGCTTTGGCCAAACCACAAGCAATAGCATAACCGATACCGTAAGAAGCTCCCGTTACTAGGGCAACTTTTCCTGTTAAATCAAATTGGTTCATATTAAATGAGTTTATAAAGTTTGTAAAGTTATAAAGTTTGTAAAGTTTTTTATCTGATAAAAAGTTTAATTAATCCTATTGACTTTATAAACTTCTTACCTTATAAACTTAATACTAACGAAGTTCAGTATGTTTGTAGAAATTCTGATCGCTATAATCCAGATTTTCGCCGGCCATACCCCAGATAAAGGTGTAATTGCTGGTAGCTGCTGCTGAATGGATGGACCATTCGGGTGAAATTACCGCCTGATCGCCCTGCATCCAGATGTGGCGTGTTTCAGTTGGTTCGCCCATAAAGTGACAAACTGCATTACCTTCAGGCACTTCGAAGTAGAAATATGCTTCCATTCGACGGCTGTGCGTATGAGCCGGCATGGTATTCCAAACGCTTCCGGGAGCAAGTTCAGTCATTCCCATTTGAAGCTGGCATGTTTCCAATACCTGACACACTAACATTTTATTAATATTCCTGTGATTTGCACTTTCCATAGTTCCTAATTCTAATAAAATAGCATCAGCTTTGCTAATTTTTCGATCAGGGAAAGTTTTGTGAGCAGGAGCGGAGTTAAAGTAGAATTTGGCAGGATTTTTCGAATCGACACTTTCAAAAGTAACGCTACGGTTACCAGCACCAAGGTACAATGCTTCTTTGTAACCAAGCTCAAAAACCTGACCGTCAACCGTTATTTTTCCTGAACCACCCACATTGAATGTACCAAATTCCCGACGGGAAAGGAAAAAATCAGCTTTCAGCGGGTCAATAGCTTCCAATACCAGTTTTTCATTTACGGGCATTGCACCTCCTACAATCAATCGATCGTAAAGTGTATAAACCATATTTACTTCATCAGTCGAAAAAATGGTTTCAACTAAATGTTCTTTGCGTAAACGTGCTGTATCATAATGTTTTGCATCTTCCGGATGCGAAGCATATCTGATTTCATAGTTTGTTTGCATAATTATTTTTATTCTTTTTAATTGGTTGATATTTGGTCGACCAAAATTACTGCTTTAAAAATGATTCTACTTCGATTAATACATATTATAAAATATATTTTCAATTATTAACTAATATGTGGCGTTATGAATCACTTTTACAAAATAATTGTAAATAATTACAAACAAATCATGTTTTGTACTTGATTTGTTTTTTATCCGGAAAGATGTCTGGAACTTAATTTTAGTTGGAAAGAACGAAATAATAATTAACTTTTGTAAAGCATTTAGTTGAAAAGCAATTACAGAGTTATGTATCTGTATTTCAGATAGATATTACTTCAAATCTACTTGTGAAAGTTGAGTAAGTTATTGCTTGATTTTAAGGAAGTATGCAAAGTTTACGGAAACATTAAAGTTATTTGAATTACTAAAATAATCGGTTTTTTTGTTGGAGTAAACATCATTTAAGCTATAATTAACTCTGGTATCAAGTTGAAAAACACTTTTTCCAATACCAAAAAGCAATCCGAAACCTCCACAAAGTCCATAATCAAAACGATTTTGAATGGCTAAAGTTTGCTGAATTGCTGTAGCTGAAGTGGTTTGATTTAGCAATACTTTTTCTGAAAGCAAATAACTTATTTTTGGTCCAATGTTGATGAAAAATCGATTGGTTTTACCCATAAATATATGAGTCATAAATGGTAATTCTATATAATTCAATTGTTTAGAATATAAACCATTGGATTCAACCCAGCCACGTTGACTATAATTAAGTTCAGCCTGTATGCCTGCGTTTTTTTCGGCTATGTATCTGAAAACAATTCCTCCATTATAGCCCATTAGCATAGATTGATTCACGCTTGGGTTGAACATTATTTTCGATTCAGTAACACCAAAGTCAATACCAACATAAACTTCGGGATTAATTAATCTATCCTGTGCATTTAATTCCACACATAGACATAATAGCAACACAATCAACGATTTATATATCATAAAAGTAAAAGTTAGTTTATTGACCTTTGATTTCACTTAGATATACTTTTTGATTAATAAACCCTGATTCATTGGAGTTTCGTTCAAATTGCACTTGCGATTGAAGAGCCGGAATATTCTGTATTAAACCTATTTTGCCCGGAAATTTACTTCCATATTTATATATATACCTGCAAAAGTAGCTTATCAGGTCAAAGCCCAACATATCATATCGTGGCGAGTCTGCCGATAAATCTTTAGCATAATAGCGATTAAAATTTGAATTATATTCTGTTGTCAACGACTCATTTAAACCATTCGTAAATGCTGAAATATAGATTGATTCAGGCTTTTTTTCCAATTGGTTTCTCCAGCTATATTGTTCGAGCAATGTAATATTATATTCCTCCGGAATTGTATTTAATGCATTCAGATAAGGACTTATAGCTGAGAACTTATCGGAATTAAAAATAATCAGATTTTTCTGACCTTTCTTTAATTCAGGTATAAAGTTCAATCCTTCCGGAGAGTTTAATTCAATAATTCCAGGATTTTTATGCTGCCGAACCAGTTCTTTTTTAAGATATTCAACTTTAATTTTTCCCTCATCGAGAGGACTAATACCTTGTATTTCAGCAAAAACAATGTGCATATTGCTGAGTTTGGTATTGATTAATTCCAATAAGTATTTAAATTCAGAATCTGTACCGGGGTTAAATTGAAACAGAAATGGATTAGTCTCAATATCAGGCACTTTGGCTGTAAATGGAATAAGTGTATTTACTTTATTTTCCTTAGCAAATGTTCCGATTAAGGGCACCTGATTGCTGAATGCCGGGCCAATAATCAAATCCATAGTTTTTAGTTCGGAATTTGTAAGTATCTCTGCCATTTTTTCAGTAGTTTTATCTGTGTCAAAGCTATAAATTTCAAACGAAATACCCTGTTTTTTAGCGGCTTCTATTGCAAGTAATGCTCCAGCATAAAAATTTTGAAAACGTTCCAATACAGCTTCTTTTTTGGTTTGATCAAGCATAAATGGCAGCAGAAAAGCCATGCGAATGGTTTTCTTTTGGCTATACTCTTCTTTAATTGTTGGTTTTGGTTTCAACTTTATAATTTCTGGTTCTGGTTTTACAGATTCGGTTTCAACTGAACTTTTCTTTTGAGGAATTTTAATTTCTGAATTGATTGCCAACGATTTGTCTACTCCGGGATTTATTTTAATAACTTCCTTAATATCAACATTATGCAGTTTACAAATTGAATATAAAGTTTCGTTTGGTTTTACTTTGTGGATGCTGAAATTCTTTTCCTGAACAGGAGTTTGAATAGTTGCAGCACCGGGTTTTGAATTTAATGCTATGGCCGATTTTACTGCTGTAGATTTTTCTGTTTTCATTTTTACAGGAATATTCAATACCATCCCGTCTTTCAATCCTGTTTTAAGATCCGGATTATATTTTTCTATATCAGCCTGGCTTACATAGTATTTGTGACTGATAGCAAAAAGGGTCTGTTTTTTTTCAACGCTATGTTTAATAAACTCAGTTGAATTTTCAGTGGATTTATTTTGAATGGGTATATACAATTCCTGACCCGGTTTTAAACCCATTTTTACTGCTGCATTGACATTTGCAATCTCTTCAGCCGAAACATTAAATTTGCGTCCTATGGCCAGCAATCCTTCACTGGGCTGAACTGAATATACATAATATTCAATGCCATTTATTTTTTTTATAGGGTAATTTTTAGTCTGACCGTTCAGGCTCAATGTAAGCAATATAAAACAAATTAACCAAAAACCGCCTTGTTTATTTTTCATTGTTATTGAAATTACGTTTTGTTATTTAATCATCGCACAAAAGTACTAAAAATATAGATTATCAAGTGATTCAAGGTAATAATTCAATGTTTTTTTTGTTATTGATAAGAAAGATGTACATTTGTATTCGCTAACTAAAAACTGCATTTTTTTATTTCCATGAAAAAGCTTATTCTGTCAATTTTTCTCTTTTTTGTCGTAATTGCAGCTTCGGCACAGCTAACATCAAATCAGGGTAAATACTATACCGATTTTCCAGGGATTGATTATGTGTTTGTTTTTAATGGAATAACAAATTCTACATCAATTACTTACAATGGTTCGGCTCTGGGTTTGAAATGGTATACATTTACAAATCCAACTCCAATATATTTAGGAGTAGATACTTTTGACCAACTTGCAGATAATACGGGATATGTGTTGGAAATGCCCAATGGCAACAAAATTTATTTTTGGGTTATTGATTATCAAAAGTACATACCTGCTTCAAAAGCCTTATCAATTGAAAATAATCCGGCTGCACAATGCGAAGATTTAAAACTTTTCTTTAATATTCCAACCCTTAGTTATTCTACTTTCTCGGGCGTAACTCACTATTTACCAAGAGAGTATAAACTTAAATATCAAACACTTGGTTGGACCGGTAGCGCTTGGAAACAAGTTGATTCAACCCAAACAATAGTCATGCCGCTTACCGAAAAAAGCATCACAGTGCCCTATTGCAATACTACATTCACGCTCACCGGCGATCAATATGCCACCGATTTGGGAATAAGCCCTTCCAGTAGCATTACCGATACTTACACCAGCAATGCTGTGATTTGTAAGGCAACATCCGTATTAACGCTTCGAACTGAAACAAATGAGGAAAAACGACCTTCCCTTGCTTCTCAGCATGAAGGCTCAGCACCTTTGGATTTCCAGTTTTTAAGTAATGCCAACGAACCAATTGCTCAGTATTACAATTGGCAAATATTTAAAGATAACTCCAAACTGCCCTTGATTACCCGAAACGATAAAGATCACAGGTATACCTTTACTCAAGCCGGAATATACAAAGTGAAAATTAGTGCAAGCAACAGTTTTCCCTGTGTTTACACAGATTCAATCATTATAACTGTATCTGAATCAGAAATTTATGCTCCTAACGTATTTACTCCGAATGGTGATGGATTAAATGATGAGTTTCGGGTTGCATACAAATCCATCAATACTTTTCAATGCTGGATTTATAACCGGTGGGGAAATGAATTGTATACCTGGACTGATCCAACCAAGGGTTGGAACGGTAAATATAACGGCGTAGATGTGAAACCCGGAGCGTACTATTATGTAATTAAAGCTTTAGGATCTGACTATAACCCTAACTCAACACCTAATCCGAAGACACATCGGCGTGTTGGCGAGTATTTGCTCAAAGGTGATATAAATTTGTTAAGGTAATTGTTTTTTCAACTGCTTCAAACTTTCTCAACCAGATACATACTGCAAACTCCGAAAGTAAATTTACGGTATGTATTCAATTTAAAGCCGTTTTCAGTCAAAATATTGATAAGTCGCTGACCATTCGGAAAAGCGTGCATGGATGCCTGAAGATAATCATAGGCTTTTTTATCGCTCGAAAGCAATTTGGATGTCAACCGCACAAAAACCCTGGTATACAGTTGATAGCCTTTAAATAACAATCCTTTTTCAGGTTCATTCATTTCCAGAATAAGTAGATGACCGCCCTGACGCAACACACGATTAATCTGCTGCAAACTTTCGCTTAGTTTTTCAAAATTTCGTATTCCGAAAGCAATGGTTGCAGCATCAAAACTCGCATCGGCAAAAGTCATAGCCGAAACATCCTGTACTTCCAGCTTAATTTTATCGCTTAGTTTGGCTTTCTCTATTTTTAAGCGTCCTATTTCCAGCATTTTATCTGAAATATCAACGCCTGTAACATAGTCCGGATTCAGAAATTTATATGATTTAATACACATATCGCCTGTTCCTGCAGCTATATCCAGTATGTTTTTTGGATTATAGGGTTTGAGTGTAAGCAAGGAACTTCGACGCCAGCTACGCGCCAATCCCCAAGTCATAATATCATTGAATTGATCGTATTTATTGGAAATGAGGTTAAACATTCGTGCCAGCTGTGCCGTTTTTTCTTCGTCCTGATTATATGGCTTAACCTTAGTGAAATCAGACCCTGCCTCCTGAGGGGAAAGCGAATTAGTATCTTTTTTAATTTTGTTCATATAAAAAACTCTTTATTTCGCTTTAGTGCTTAGGGCTATAGTTTTCAAACTTCTGACTATCAACCAAATTCCCCAGACAATAAACGGTAAACTCAAAATTTGTCCCATATTTATCAGCATATCAGCTTCAAAACTTTCCTGATTATTTTTAAGAAATTCAAGTACAAAGCGTGAACCGAAAATTCCAATTAAAAATACTCCAAAAATTAGTCCGTTCTTTTTGTAAGCTTCTTTTTTCCAGTATAACCACCAAAGCACTATGAAAGTTATCAGACAATATAACATTTCATAAATTTGAGTAGGGTGCATGGGCATTGTTTCTTTGTTTCGCACAAAAATAAAACCCCAGGGCAAGGTAGTTACACTTCCGTAAATTTCAGAATTCATCAAATTACCCAATCTGATGGAAGCACCACAAATAGCCACACCAATTACTAAGCGGTCGAAAATCCAGACATAACCTTTTTTAGAAACATTTTTGTTGAAAAAATACATGGCAATCAGAATTCCAATGGCACCACCATGACTTGCCAGTCCACCATGCCAGATATACAGAATTTCAATTGGGTGTGCCGAGAAATAGTCCCATTCGTAAAATAAACAATGACCCAAACGAGCACCCACAATGGTACCAATAACTGTGTACATAAACAGTTTATCGACCCATTCTTCGGGTAAACCTTCGTGTTTGTAAAGCCTTTGAACAATCAGTAAGGTGGCATAAATACCTAATGCCCAAAGTAATCCGTACCAACGAATGGCTAGTGGACCAATATGAACCAGTACCGGATCAACATTCCAGGTGATAAAGTTTAATAGCATAATCAATATTTTAGAAGTAAGGAGCAAGATGTAAGCTGTAAGAACGAAATATAAATTACTTGCTTTCTTAGCGCTTACTTCTTACTGCTGATTTAATTTGCACCGTGACAATTCTTATATTTTTTACCACTTCCACAAGGACATTGGTCATTGCGACCGGGTGTTTTATCCACCCTGATTGGAGTATGATTTTGTTGTTCGCGGGTATCTTGCCTGGTTGGATCTTCAGCATTGCCTTTGTTGCTGTCTACATCGGCTTTTTGTGTTTTATATTTGCTTAAATCCATGCGTTGAGCAGGACGTGCTTCACGAACCTGTTCCGGTTCGCGCATCGGAATTTGTCCACGCATCAGTATGGCCAGTACTTTGCGGTTAATGGAGTCTATCATTTCTTTGAACAGCCCGAAAGATTCGAGTTTGTAAATCAACAGCGGGTCTTTTTGTTCGTAGCTTGCATTCTGCACGGAGTTACGCAATTCGTCCAACTGGCGTAAGTGTTCTTTCCATTCATCGTCAATAACATACAGCAGTGTTTGTTTTTCAAAGGCTTTAACCACTTCACGGCCCTCGTTTTTATAAGCCAGTTCCAATGGAACGGTTACATTGAAAACCCGTTTCCCATCCGATACAGGGATAAGTATGTTTTCGTATTGATTTCCTTTTGTTTCGTATACTTGTTTTATTACCGGAAAAGCAATGTTTGCCAGTTTCTCCATTTTGCGTTTAAATGTTTCGAGGGCTGCTTCTGTTACTTTCTGGCTTATTGTATTGGCTTTGCTATTGTGTACATCTTCTTCGTTTAGAGGCGATTCCATTGCAAATACCTTCATCAAATCAATTTCATATTCCATAAAGTCGCCATTGTTTTTCACAGTTTCAGCCACGTTTTCGGAAGTATCGTAAATCATGTTGGTAATGTCAACTCCAATGCGCTCGCCCATCAAAGCATGACGGCGTTTGGAATAAACTACTTCGCGTTGTGAGTTCATCACATCATCGTATTCAAGCAATCGCTTACGAATACCGAAGTTATTTTCTTCCACCTTTTTCTGTGCGCGTTCTATGGATTTTGAAATCATGGAATGTTCAATCATTTCGCCTTCTTCAAAGCCCAGACGATCCATTATTCCCGAAATACGTTCAGAGCCAAACAAGCGCATCAAATCGTCTTCGAGCGATAGATCGGAAGAGCGTCGTGTAGGGAAAGAGTGTTCAGAGCCGTGGAGCTGCCGG
>CAZEEB010000088.1:0-8371 GCA_964511245.1 uncultured Paludibacter sp. | reverse complement strand
TCACGTGGTTCAGCTGACTCAACCACGATATCGATTTGCATACGTTTACGTTTTTGAACCAGATACAAGTGAACCGCAGAAACCGCCAGCAACGATGGGATAGGAGCGTGGTTAGCATCCACACCGCGGTCGCTCAATACGATATAGTTTTTACCATCATCCACTGCTTTTTCTACTGAAAGACAAAGTTTTTGAATGGCTTTTTCAAGGCCGTCAGCACCACCCTTTGGGTCGAATAGCATTGGCAATGAAATGGTATAGAATCCTTTATAATTCAGATTCATTAGTATGTCGAACTGAGAATTGGTTAGTACCGGACTCTTCAGTTTTACCATTTTACAAATTTCATTGGCTGGTTCCAATAAGTTCTGGTTCACTGAACCAATATATCCGGTTAATGACATAACCAGTTCTTCCCGAATCGGGTCAATTGGCGGGTTGGTTACTTGTGCAAATTGTTGACGGAAATAGTTGAATAAGCGTTGTGGTTTATCAGAAAATACTGATAAAGCAACGTCATTCCCCATTGACGAAGTCGGTTCATAACCGTCATTAGCCATAGGTAAAATCAGACGTTCAACATCTTCTTTTGAGTAACCGAAAGCATTAAGTATGGTTTGATAATTTGCCATATCATTTTTAATGCTTCTTCCGGATGAAATATCGTCAATATTAATGCAGTTTTGCTTTAACCAATCACGATAAGGAAATGCTTTTGCAAGACCTTCTTTCAACTCGTTGTCGTAGAAAATTTGTCCTAATTCTGTGTCAACCATCAGCATTTTGCCGGGTTTTAATCTGCCTTTTGCTTTTATATTTGCAGGTTCAAATTCTACAGTACCTGTTTCTGAAGCAATAATCATCACATCGTCATGTGTTACGAGGTAGCGAGCCGGGCGTAGTCCGTTGCGGTCAAGCATGCCGCCGGCATACCGTCCATCGCTGAATAATAAGCATGCCGGTCCATCCCAAGGCTCCATAAAGGTGCTGTGATATTCGTAGAATGCTCTCAGATTATCTGAAATAGGATTTTTTTGATTCCAGCTTTCGGGCACTAACATTGCCATAGCATGTGGTAAACTTTTGCCCGACATCACAAGAAATTCCAATGCGTTATCAAGCGTAGCACTATCGCTCATACCCGGCTGACAAATAGGATATAATTCCTGTAAATTACCAAGTTGATCTGATTTCAATACACTTTCGCGGCTTTCCATCCATTGACGGTTACCACGTATAGTGTTAATTTCGCCATTATGTCCCAACATTCGGAAAGGCTGTGCCAAATCCCAGGTTGGAAAAGTATTGGTGCTAAAGCGTGAATGAACTAAAGCTATGGCGCTGGTAAAGTTCTTATTGGATAAGTCAGGGAAGTATTCACGCAGTTGCAATGAAGTTAGCATTCCCTTGTAAATCATTTGTTTAGTTGATAAACTTACAATATAGAAACTACGGTCTTTGGCAATGGCCGATTTTTGAAGTGAATTTTCAACTTTTTTACGTAGTACATACAATTTTAATTCTAACTCTTCCTGTGAATTACAGCCGGTTACAAAAATTTGTTTTATTGCAGGTTCATTGGAAGCCGAGATTTCACCAAGAATTTCACTGTTTACAGGCACATCACGAATTGCAAGAAGATTGAGTCCCTCTTTTTCCACCAATTCTTTAATAACATTTAGGCAGAGATTTAATTTTTTCGTGTCTTTGGGGAGAAAAACAAGACCGGTTCCGTATTTGCCCTTGGCAGGAACAGGAATACCTTGTAATAAAATAAATTCGTGGGGAATTTGAAGTAAAATACCGGCGCCATCGCCTGTTTTGTTATCGGCACTTTCAGCACCACGGTGAACCATGTTTTCAAGAACTTGCAAGCCATTTTCAACAATTTCGTGCGATTTCTCACCATAAAGGTTTATAACAAGTCCTACACCGCAAGCATCATGCTCGTTTTGAAATGAATACAGCGAACGCTGCTCATATTCGTCTATCTGTAAGGAAGTTGAATTCATAAGAGTATTAAGTTTTCATTCAGTTTCAATTGAAATAATTTCAGTTGAAAAATGTCTTTTTAATTTATTGTTTTTTGCGAAAAATAGTGGGAGCGCTTTATGAATAAGTCTCCCACTATTTTGTTAAAATAATTATTGGATAGTAAACTTATCGAATAAAGAGCAATTCTCTGTATTTAGGCAATGTCCACATTTCGTCGTCAACTATCAATTCTAGTTTGTCGATATGATAACGAATTACATCAAAATATGGCAGAACTGAATCATGATATGCATTTGCTTTTGCATCTTCGTGTTCAATAACATTAGCAACTTTACGAGCAACCACTAAATCGTCTACGCTCTTTTTGATAATAGTTACATGTTCAGCTATTTCTTCAATTAAAGCAAAATCATTGGCACTAATTTTAGCTGCTTTTTCGGTGCTAAATACGGCTTTTGTTTTATAAACATTATCCAATAGTAATGATTGATAGCGTGTTGCAACAGGAATAATATGATTGATAGCTAAATCGCCTAAAACACGAGCCTCAATCTGAATTTTCTTAACATAAGTTTCCCATTTCACTTCATTTCTTGCATGCAATTCTTTTTCTGACAAAACTCCTAATTTGCCAAATAATTCTACGCTGCTTTTGCTGGTATATGCCTCAATAATTTTTGGAACACTGGTTTCACAATCCAAACCACGTTTAGCGGCTTCTGCTTTCCATTCTTCGCTGTAACCATTTCCGTCGAAACGAATGGCTTTCGATGCTTTGATATAGGATTTGATTACCTCAAAAATAGCTTTTTCTTTGGCAGTTCCTGAAGCAATTTTGGCATCAACTTCTGCTTTAAACTCAAATAATTGAGCTGCTACTGCCGAGTTTAAAGCAGCCATGGCTGAAGAACAGTTTGCCGAAGAACCCACTGCACGGAACTCGAAACGGTTTCCGGTAAATGCAAATGGAGAAGTACGATTACGGTCAGTGTTATCAAGGAAAACTTCCGGAATATGAGGAATTCCCAATTGAAGTTTCTTTTTATCGTCAAAAATAATTGCTTCGTCGCTTGTGCTGTTTTCCAATTTATTCAATACCGCAGTAAGTTGAGTTCCAAGAAAAGCAGATACGATAGCCGGTGGCGCTTCGTTAGCACCTAAACGATGTGCATTTTGAGCAGTCATAATTGACGCTTTTAATAATGCATTGTGTTTGTAAACAGCCATCAATGCATTCACAAGGAAAGTTACAAATTGCAAGTTTTCTTCAGCTGTTTTTCCCGGAGTGAAAAGTCCTACACCGGTATCAGTTCCTAATGACCAGTTATTATGTTTTCCTGAACCATTTATACCTGCAAATGGTTTTTCGTGTAATAATAAACGGAATCCATGACGACGAGCAACTTTTTTCATGATGGACATCATCAATAAGTTTTGGTCAACCGCTAAGTTACATTCGCCAAAAATTGGAGCAAGCTCGAACTGGTTAGGTGCAACTTCATTGTGGCGGGTTTTGGCAGGGATACCATATTTGTATGCTTCAAATTCAATGTCTTTCATGTAAGCAGCAACACGTGTTGGAACCGATCCAAAATAGTGATCATCCAATTGTTGGTTTTTTGCCGAATCGTGACCCATCAACGTGCGACCAGTCAATACTAAATCAGGACGGGTAGCATATAAGCCTTCATCAACCAAAAAATATTCTTGTTCCCAACCTAAAAAAGCAACTACTTTCTTTACGCTTGGGTCAAACATCTGACAAACAGCAACAGCTGCTTTATCAACTGCACCTAAAGCTTTTAATAAAGGAGCTTTTAAGTCAAGCGATTCGCCAGTATATGAAATAAAAATTGTAGGAATTACTAAGGCATCATCCATTACAAAAGCAGGCGATGATGGATCCCAAGCTGTATAACCACGCGCTTCGAAAGTGCTGCGAATACCACCATTCGGAAATGAAGAGGCATCAGGTTCTTGCTGAGCTAATAATTTTCCAGAAAATTCCTCGATGATTGCTTCACCGGGTGCACCGGCATAATCAATAAATGAATCGTGTTTTTCTGCTGTACCATCTGTTAACGGTTGAAACCAGTGTGTGTAATGAGTAGCACCCAATTCGGTGGCCCAAAGTTTCATACCGGCTGCTACCTGACTTGCAAGAGCAATATCTAATGTTGCACCTTTTTCAATTACATTTTTCAATGCTTTAATGGTATCTTTTGAAAGATATTTAACCATAGCGGCTTTATTAAAAACATATTTTCCATAATAATCAGAAGTGTACTTTGAAGGTGCTGATACTTCAACTGCTTTTTTCTTAAAAGCTTCTTCTACAGCATTAAATCTTAATGATGACATAATTACTTTTTTGAGGGTTATTTTTTAATGTATTTTTATTGTTTCTTTATTTATTTATAGCGTATTGATATTAAATCGATACAAAAATAATAAATTTGTTAGAATGATGCCTATATTTTGGTTTGTTTCTCAAAAAAAAACATGTTTTGTTTTAAATTGAAATATTTATACCGTTATTTAGGATAAAATTATTATTATATGGTCAATTAAACTACAAATTCGTTTTTATACAATTAAAATACTTACTAATTTTATTGAAAGTATATTTAAGTTTTTTAAACTCAATTAATCAAATACGGTATATGCAGTTTCGCCGTGCTGAGTTTCATCCAGTCCAATGGCTTCGTGAACATCATTTGCTCGTACTCCAACCCATTTTTCGGTTAATTTAAACAATAAAATTGTTCCAACTCCAGAAAATAATGTTACAACACCAACAGCTATTAATTGTACCTTTAATTGATGCCAATTACCATAAGCAGCACCACTGAATGCTTTTTGAATTAAGGGAGTAGCCAGAACCCCTGTTAAAATTGATCCTATTACTCCGCCAATTCCATGTACACCAAATGCATCCAGCGAATCATCATAGCCAAACTTTGGTTTGATATAAGCCACCATAAAAAAACAAATTAACGA
Organism: uncultured Paludibacter sp.; assembly: GCA_964511245.1. Classification (GTDB taxonomy): domain Bacteria; phylum Bacteroidota; class Bacteroidia; order Bacteroidales; family Paludibacteraceae; genus Paludibacter. The sequence goes on along the minus strand of CAZEEB010000088.1, from coordinate 3,376 downwards.
AGCTGTTATCCCAATAATTAATGCTCCTCCAACTCCTACGTAACCTGCTGCAGGAGTGATAGTTGCTAATCCACCAATTGCACCGGTGCTTATTCCAACAACGGTTGGTTTTTTGTCAATAATCCAATCGAGTAATGCCCAGGTTAAAGCAGCTGTTGCTCCGGCAATATGTGTTACAAGCATCGCATTTCCGGCAAGTCCATCGGCAGCCAAACCACTTCCGGCATTAAATCCAAACCAACCTACCCAAAGCAATCCGGCTCCAATTGCAACATAGGTAATATTGTGTGCCGGAATAGCATGTCCTTTATAATCACGTCGTTTACCTAGCATTAAAGCAGTTACTATGGCTGCAATACCGGCATTTATGTGAACCACAATTCCACCGGCAAAATCAAGTGTGCCCAGTTTGTAAAGCCAGCCATCGGTCGACCAAATCCAGTGTGCCACAGGATTGTAAATGAATATTGCCCAAAGAACAGAAAAAATCAAAAATCCTTTAAAATGAATACGTTCAGCAAATGCACCAATAATGAGTGCGGGCGTAATAATTGCAAACATAGCTTGAAATAATACGAAAACTATATGAGGAATAGTTCCAACAGCTTGCCCATTTGCGCCGATTTGCGAATGTGATACAAAATATGGGCTTAAATCTGAAATGCCAATGTTATTTAAGAATGCCCAATGAAATCCGCCAATGTATGGCTTTAAAAATTCGATAGAATTACTTCCAAAAGTATTGCTGTAACCTAAAATAACCCATTCGACACTGATAGCTGCCACCAGAATAAATACCTGCATGAAAACATTTAGAACGTTTTTGCGCCGAACCAAACCACCATAAAAAAGTGCCAGTCCCGGAATTGACATTAATAATACAAATGCTGTTGCCACTATCATCCAGGCGGTATCACCGGCATCTATTTTTGGAGTTGCTACAACCGTTGTTGCAGTATTTTGTGCGCTAACCGTAGAGCTTAATGCAGCGCATAAAGCTAAAATAGAAAAAATCTGTTTTTTCATTTAATTTACTCAAATCTAAATTATTACAAGTGGATTATTTGTTGTATAAAGCATCAGAACCCGATTCTTTTGTACGAATACGGAATGTTTCCTGTATATCGGAAACAAAAATTTTACCATCACCAGTTTCGCCTGTCCATGCCGAATTTAATATGGCATTAACGGTTTTTTCTATATTGATGTCTCTGACTACTATCGAAATCATTCGGCGTTGAATGTATCCCGATTTAAATACCTGACCGCGAACAACTTGCTCTTCGGTCGACTTGCCCAATCCTGTAATATCCCAATATGAGAACCATTCAATTCCAACATCGTACAATGCCTGCTTGACATCCTCAAATTTAGATTTGCGAATAATCGCTTCGATTTTTTTCATTTTTAATTCAGTTTTTTAGTTTTATTGTTTCGTTTTATTGTATCGAAGATTTTAAATTACTGACTTTTCAGTAATTTTCGGAGAAATTTTAATTCAAATTGTTGTAATTTATAGTCAAATAATTTCATTTTGATATTAAGGGCTCAAAAATACAATATTATTCTAATTATTCAAAATCAAAATGCTAATTGTGAATAGCAAATTATTTAAAACAAAACTGACAGACTATTTCAAGTGAAAAAGTCTGTCAGTATCATATATGTTATGCAAAGCACTTAGTTATTCTTAAAAACCCAGCATATTTAAGTGTTTTTTAATCAAATGTTGTATATGCTGTTTCACCGTGCTGGCTCTCATCCAGACCCAGTGCTTCATGCTTATCTGTAGCACGTAATCCAATCCATTTGTCGGTAAGTTTAAATATTAAATAAGTTCCTACTCCAGAGAATAATATCGTTGAACCTACTGCCAGTAATTGTACCCAAAGTTGATGAAAATTACCGAATAATGCTCCTGAATATGATGCCTGAACAAGTGGGGTAGCTAAAATTCCGGTTAATATTGCTCCAAGAATACCTCCTACGCCATGAACGCCAAATGCATCGAGCGAATCATCATAGCCAAGTTTTGGTTTTACATAAGCCACCATGCAGAAACATACCAACGAAACAGTTATACCAATAATTAACGCTCCGCCAACTCCAACAAATCCTGCAGCAGGCGTAATTGCCACTAATCCACCAACTGCACCGGTACTAATACCCACAACGGTTGGACGATGATCAATAATCCAATCCAGTAAAGCCCAGGTAATGGCAGCAGCGGCAGCAGCAATGTGAGTTACCATCAATGCGTTGGCAGCCAAACCATCGGCAGCAAGTCCACTACCGGCATTGAATCCAAACCAACCAACCCAAAGCATTCCGGCACCCATTACCACGTAAGTGATATTGTGAGCAGGGAGTGCATGATCTTTGTAATCGCGCCGACGACCTAACATAACCGCAGTAACAATGGCTGCAATTCCGGCATTAATATGAACCACGGTTCCTCCGGCAAAATCAAGAGCACCAAGTTTATAGAGCCATCCATCGGCCGACCAAACCCAGTGTGCAACTGGATTGTAAATAAATAAAGACCAGAGAATGGAGAAAACCAAAAAGCCTTTAAAATTAATTCGTTCAGCAAATGCACCAATAATTAGAGCCGGTGTAATTACAGCAAACATACACTGGAACATAATAAAAAGAATATGTGGTATTGTTCCAATTTGAGTTCCATCGGCTGCTAACTGTGAATGTGAAATAAAATAAGGGCTTAAATCAGCGGCCTTAATATTTCCCAAAAATGCCCAATCGAATCCACCAATAATGGGTTTAAGAAAACCAATAGAATTTGACCCAAAAGCATTGCTATAGCCTATTATTACCCATTCAACAGTAATTACAGCTACAAGAAAAAATACTTGCATAAAAACATTTAATACATTTTTACGCCGCACCAAGCCTCCATAAAATAATGCCAATCCCGGAATAGACATTAAAAGTACAAGTGCTGTGGCAACTATCATCCATGCGGTATCTCCGGCATCAATTTTTGGTGCTGTGGTGGTTTGAGCTGTAACCGAAGTACTGATTATACCGAGCAAAGCTACGAGTGAAATAATATATTTTTTCATTTTCTTTATTTTAGTTTTATGTTTTGAATTTATTTGTTGAAAAGTGCGTCAGAACCGGATTCTTTGGTTCGAATTCGGAACGTTTCCTGAATGTCGGATACAAATAATTTTCCATCACCAGTTTCGCCTGTCCATGCAGAATTCATAATTGCATTAACTGTCTTTTCAAGGTTAATATCCCTGACTACTATCGAAATCATTCGGCGTTGAATGTAACCTGATTTAAATACTTGTCCCCGAACGACTTGTTCTTCGGTGGATTTTCCCAATCCGGTTATATCCAAATATGAAAA
>CAZEEB010000087.1:0-8466 GCA_964511245.1 uncultured Paludibacter sp. | reverse complement strand
GATAGCTTCAGGTGACTGGAGTTCAGACGTGTGCTCTTCCGATCTCAATAGCGGTCAGAATCAGGAATCGAGTTCCGAGGCCATGATGTCGTGGTCGGGCGTAATTACTCTTGGTAACTCGCTCAACGAAAACAATATGACTGCCACTGGCGTGATGGGTTATTGCATGGAAAGCGCTGCAGTAAATGAGTACTGGTTTAACCGAAATGGCGATAATTATCCGCCTGCTTATACCAACAAAATGTCGTGCATTACCTGGGGAAGCATGATTCAGTACATTACCTATTTCGGTCCTGAACCGATATTCGTTCATGGCATTCAGTATCTTCCGGTGTTGCCATCTTCGTATTATCTGGTAAAAGATTCGGCGGCGGCACGCAAAGAATGTGACTACCTGATTTCCAATTCGGTCAACAATCCGGTTTATAGCAATTTCAAAACCCGCGACAGCTGGGGAACGGAATGGGCTTGCGAAGTGATGAAATACCGATCGATGTTCGACCCCGACTGGTCTATCAACTGGTACGAAGACCTATGGAAAAAACAGGATGGAAAAGCCACGGATAACTGGTTTAGCAGTCTGGCGTATTATCAAATGTACAGCAACAAAGATATGGGCCCGATTGACTGGACTTCGCACATTGCAGCACCAAACAGTGGCGTGTTCTTCAATCCTACAACTAATCAATACACCTATTGCGCCTTTAATACTACGAATACATTGCAACAATTCAATGTTTATAAAGGCTCAACCATTATCGGGCAATTACGTGTGCCGGCAAATTCATTCTATAGTGCTCATTCGCTGGATGGAAATATCCCTCCAGATGTAAAAATCACTTCACCGGTTGACGGAACTGTATTCACAACCCCTAGTGTTACATTACAAGCTACCGCAAGCGATGTCGACGGACAAATAACCAAAGTTGAATTTTACAATGGAACAACTCTGCTCAGTGCGGTAACACAAGCTCCATATACGGTAACGCTCAACAATCTGAAAGACGGACAATATTCAGTTTTTGCTAAAGCTTACGACGATAAGAATGCCGTTACGATTTCGGATATGCTGAGTTTTAGTTGTGACTTGCCGGCCGATAGCTGTAGATTTGTGTCAACGAATGGCGATTTTAGTGCTACCATGACCGGAAAAGCAAATCCTGTTATTATATTTATCCCTCAAAGCCCCATTGCCGGTTGTATGTACGTAATCGTTACAGTAAAACTCAATGGAAATAGCATTGGTGGATGGTATATGACCAAGTCAGGCAATAAGTTTACAACAACCATTACGGCTAAAATAGATGATAAACTGGAATGGTATTTTACATACCAAACTCCGCCGGTGGGTGAACGAAACAGCAGTGCTACGCCCATAACAGCAACCGTTGGTGGTTGTGGTGCAACTGCAGTTAGTACACCATTGATGGATGATAAGTTCAGCATTTATCCAAATCCTACGAAAGGAGATATTGTAATTTCCGTTAATGGATTTTTAAGTTTCGAAGATGTTCAGATTTCTATTACCGACCTCGCCGGAAAGCTGGTTTATCAGGAAACAAGAGCAAGCAATGAATTGGGACAACTTACTAACTCGCTGAAACTCGAATCTAAACTGATAGCTGGATTGTATTTTATTAGTGTGAAAGGATCAGTTAATCAGGTTCGGAGGTTGCTGATAGAATAATTCAGCATTTGCTTTACAAATATTAAAAATAAGAAGAGAAAGCATATAAAATTGTGCTTTCTCTTATAAAAAAAAGGACTAAATATCCAATACTATCAATCTAGTTTAAGCACTTCCAAAAACGCCTTTTGTGGAACTTCAACGTTGCCAATTTGTTTCATGCGTTTTTTCCCTTTTTTCTGTTTTTCAAGAAGTTTTCGTTTTCGGCTTATATCACCACCATAACACTTGGCTGTAACATCTTTACGAACGGCTTTAATGGTCTCGCGCGAAATAATTTTAGCTCCAATAGCTGCTTGTACCGCAATATCAAACTGCTGCCGAGGTATCAACTCTTTTAATTTTTCGCACATGCGTTTTCCAAGTGAAACGGCATTATCCACATGTATCAAACATGATAATGCATCTACAGGTTCACCATTTAATAAAATATCCAGCCTTATAAGTTTAGAAGGACGAAAACCATTCATGTGATAATCGAATGATGCATAGCCCTTTGAAATACTTTTGAGCCTGTCGTAGAAATCGAATACAATCTCACCCAAGGGCAAATCATAAAGCAGCTCCATGCGATTTCCCGAAATATAATTTTGTTTAACCAATTCGCCTCGTTTGCCCAAACAAAGTGTCATTATTTGCCCAATATAGTCGGTACGGGTAATAATTGAAGCACGAATATATGGTTCTTCTATGCGATCAATTGCCATTATATCAGGTAATCCTGACGGATTATGGACTTCAATCAGATCGCCCTTATTTGTATACACTTTATAGGAAACGTTAGGCACAGTGGTAATCACGTTCATATCAAATTCGCGATCAAGGCGTTCCTGAATAATTTCCATGTGTAACATACCCAGAAATCCACAACGAAAACCAAAACCCAATGCTACCGACGATTCCGCTTCGAAAGTTAATGAAGCATCATTCAATTGCAGTTTTTCAATTGACGAACGCAAATCTTCAAAATCTTCTGTTTCAATAGGATAAACTCCCGCAAAAACCATAGGCTTTACTTCCTGAAATCCATCGATAGAAGCTGTACAAGGTCGTTTTACATGGGTAATTGTATCACCTACTTTGACCTCTTTCGATGTTTTGATACCGGAAATTATATATCCAACATTGCCTGCACTCAAGGTTTTTGTGGGCGACATTTCCAATTTTAAAATTCCGATTTCCTCCGCGTAATATTCTTTTTCGGTATTTACAAACTTTACTAAATCACCTTTATTTATCGTTCCGTTTTCTATTTTAAAATAGGCTATGATTCCGCGAAATGAGTTGAACACCGAGTCAAAAATCAGGCACTGTAGTGGTGCTTCGGGATTACCTTTTGGTGCAGGAACTCGGGTAACAATGGCTTCCAGAATATCCATGACACCCAAACCGGTTTTTCCACTGGCACGCAAAATTTCTTCAGGTTTACACCCCAATAACTCCACAATTTGATCTTCAACCTCTTCAGGCATGGCATTATCCATATCCATTTTATTCATAATAGGGATAATTTCCAAATCATGTTCAATGGCCATATACAAGTTGGAAATAGTTTGGGCCTGGATGCCCTGTGTGGCGTCTACAATGAGCAATGCACCTGCGCAGGCAGCAATAGAACGCGATACTTCGTACGAAAAATCCACATGACCCGGGGTGTCAATCAGATTAAAAATATATTCTTCGCCATTCAGTTTATAGTTCATCTGTATGGCATGACTTTTAATGGTAATGCCACGCTCACGCTCCAAATCCATGTTGTCAAGCACCTGAGCTTGCATTTCTTTGCCTGCAACGGTGTTGGTGTATTCTAAAAGACGGTCGGCTAAAGTACTTTTCCCGTGATCGATGTGGGCAATAATACAAAAATTGCGGATATTATTCATTCCTAATTTTCTTCAGTTTTTTTTATTACTGTGCAAAAGTACAAAAAAAGGATGAAATGAACATATAGCTTTACAAACAACTTCAGGAAATCACACATTATAAAATGGCATGAAATCCAACTTAGTTGGTTTATTTTACACCATTCATAAGTTTCTGAAGCCATTTTGATAGAATAAATAAAATAACAGAAGCAATACCTGCAATTACTACAAAAAGCATAAAGAAGTCATAAAGTGATACAATTTCGAACCCGAATATTTCCTTTGTTTTTCCAACTTCAGGATATAATCCGCTCAGCATTCCGGCAAATTTATTGGCAGTGGCCATCGACATATACCAAACTCCCATTAACAATGAAGCAAAACGCACCGGAGCTAATTTATTAACCATCGATAATCCAATGGGAGATAGCATCAATTCGCCCATAGTGTGAATGAAATACAATCCGGTTAACCACAAAATACTAACTTTCATGCCCGGTGCCACATTTTTCACTCCGAATGCAATAACAAGATAACCTAATGCAAGAAAAAATAATCCCATAGCCTGTTTAACGGGCGAGGCCGGGTCCATATTCCTTTTTCCAAGCCATATCCACAAGTTTGAAAACATCATACCAAGCAATACGATAAACACCGGATTAAAAGATTGAAAATAACTAGCCGGCATTATCCAACCCCAAATATTCCGGTCAGTTTGTTCATCGGCAAAATAGGTAAGCGATGCACCGGCTTGTTCAAATGCCGACCAAAAAAATATAACAAAAAAAGCAATGATATAAATTACCCAAATACGTTGACGTTCAATTTTTGTAAGTGATTTATCCGAAATCACAAAAGCAGGAATGATAATACACACTGAAAAAATCAATGCTCCAATTATATCGAAATGAAAACCAACAAAAAAAATGCAGAACAAACCTACTACACCGGCAATCCATGCCAGCATTTCAGTAGCTTTTTGATTGAAACTAGTTGGCTCTGCAGAAGTATTTTCACTCACATGATTTTCTTTCTTTCCGGTAGGCTCAATTCCCAATTGTTCGCCATTAGGTCCAATTAAAAATTTACTTTTCCAGCCTAAAAACAAAATAAGACTAAGCATCATACCAATTGCAGCTACCAAAAAACCATATTTAAAATCAGCCGGATTGCCCGTGTCGCCAAAGAAACCGCAAAGCAATGGAGCGATAAATGCCCCCACGTTAACTCCCATGTAAAAAATAGTATAGGCCGAATCGAGACGTTTATCACCTTTTTCGTACAGACTGCCCACGATAGTGGTAATATTAGGTTTGAAAAAACCATTGCCGAAAATCAATGATGCCAGCCCTGAGTACATAAACCAACGTGCAAATTCGCCATTTTGATAATTCAAAGCACTTGTAAACATAAATAACTGACCGATAATCATTAGCACGGCTCCCCAAAGAATTGAACGACGCATTCCCAAAAAGCGGTCGGCCACATACCCACCGATAAGTGGTGTAAGATAAACCAGTCCCGTATAATTGCCGTATATTGCCGACGCTAACTGCTTGTCCATTAGCAGGGCTTTGATTAAATAGAGAGTGAAGATTGCCCGCATACCATAATAACTGAAACGCTCAGACATGGCTGTGGCAAAAACGAAATAAAGCCCCTTTGGATGCTTAGAACTAGATTGGTTTGTTGTCATAACAAAATTATTTTATACATAAAGTGTGCAAAAATATACTTTTTATGGGACTTTTGGGCATATAAATCGAATCTATATCAAAAAAACTCACCAATAATTTTTGCAGTATTGCAAAATTGATTACTTTTGCATTCGCTTTTCAAAAGGAGAAATCCGGACGAAAACCGGGCCTATAGCTCAGTTGGTTAGTAGCACCTGACTCATAATCAGGGGGTCACTGGTTCAAGCCCAGTTGGGCCCACCCTTGAAGGTGAAGAGGTTACAAGAAATTGTAACCTCTTTTTTTTGTGCCTATGGTGAAACATTGGTGAAACATTTATATTTTTGCTGAATTATCTCCAAAATTAATTGAAATGGAATATACAGTATTAAGTAAACTCGAAGCATATCTTACATTACAAAACATAGAACAAAAGAAAGAAAGTTTTATGAAAGGTTATGTTGATAATATGATAAATGGAGGGTTTGAAATTGTCGAAACCAACAAAGAGAAAGGTTACGTTGGACTGTACAACAATATCACAGACAACGTTGAAACCTATTACTTTGCAGATTCATTAGAAAAAGAATTCGGTAATTTAATCGAAACTAAGAATGCTATAGATGCAGCTTTTATTGAATTAGAGTTAAGCAAACAAAGAACGGGATTTGTAAAATATTTAAATAATACTATTGAAACAATAGTGAAAGATGAAACTCAGATGTTTTCAAATTACCCGGTATTAAAGAAAGTAGTAATGAAAATAGTTTACCACATTAATAATAAGCATAAATGCTCATTAAACTATCCATTCAATTTAGAATTACTCGATTTAAAAAAATACTACCCGCCATATAAAGTTAGAACGGATTTTCATTATGAAAACAAATTCAAAAGGCTTTATAGATTATTTGTAAAAAATCGAATAATCGATAGTGACCTAATAACTGAAGAAAATTTTATTAAAGTTTTCATGGGAAATGAAACAAGCGAATATGTTACATTTCTTATTGATACTCCTAATGCAATAAAAATACTTACTGCAATTAAATATATATATTTTAGATTCAGACCGATAGACATAGTACGGTCAAAACGTTTTTATACAGCCCAAAAAATATTACTTTCTGCAACAAACTTTTCAAGCTCAAAACAAAGAGAAAATGAAGAGAACCTGCAAACAACAAACGAAACTATAAAAGAAATAGAAAAAATATTCCCCAAAACATAGCCTCTGATATATAGTATTTTACATTATATTACATCACAAAATACGTTTTTTCGTCACACCTCTTTCTTTCTCAATCACTCCGCAATCACACTTCTTTGCCTTCCCTAAAAGCGCACTATATCTTTGCCTCATAATTTTAAATCCAACCAAATTTGGATTTGCTAAAAACTATATTATGATTCAAAAAAATTCAGAAAAACAAAACAATCTCATGCAATCTTCAGTGCTTTGCTACAAAGAGATTATGAGTTTCAGAGAGGCAATAGCTTATCTGGATGTGAGTGAATCATTTTTGTACAAGCTTACATCTAGCCGTAAGATTGTCTTCTTCAAGCCTAATAATGGTAAAATTTACTTCAAAAGGATTGATTTAGACAACTGGATGTTACAAAATGAGACACTCAATAGATGCGTTTTAGAGCCAAATTTAACCCACAAAGAAGAAAAAAAATGAGTATTGAAAAAACGAACAAGGAGGAGTCCATATTGACTCCTAATTCAGTAACAAAAAGTGATAATCCTTTAGATGAAATAGTAGACATCGAACAAGATTTACCCAAATTATTAGAAAAACTATTAAAGCGATTTAACGGCAGAGAAAAAGAAATTGTTTTGCTGTCATCATTAGGGGTCTTAAGCAGTTGTATGCCGAATATATATGGCTACTATGATGGTCATGTTGTTTATCCAAATTTATACATATTGATAATTGCTCCAGCTGCTTCATTAAAAGGTGCAATGAATTATTCAAGACCTCTGATTGAAAAAATTCATGCATTTCTTTTAAAAAATAGCCAAGGGAACAGTAATTCAAAGGCATCAAATAAAAGAGCTATCATAAAGTTACTTCCTGCAAATACGAGCTCTGCCGAAATATATGCATACATGAATAGCTCGATAGACGGAGTGCTAATTTTTGAATCAGAAGCAGATACTTTATCTAAAATGTTTAAAAATGATTGGAGTAATTATTCTGATATTCTACGAAAAGCATTTCACCATGAGGCTATGACAATGGCAAGGAAAGGTGACAACGTATTCTTGGAGGTTAAAGAGCCAAAATTATCATTGGTTATTAGTGGTACTCCAGAACAACTAAAACCCTTGATAATATCAACCGAGAATGGACTTTTTAGCCGTTTCCTGATTTATTCATTTGATGATATAACACCATTTAAAGATGTATTTGAAAAAAAATTAAACATAAGATTAAATGATTTTGAGAATGCAGGTAAATTAATCTTAGAACTGTACAAGATATTATCAAAAAGAACAACAAAAATTCAGTTTAAATTCACGGATGAGCAAGAAAAATCATTTTTCAAGGAGTTTACTTCATTACAAAACAAAATGATTAACAATCAATCTGATGAGTTGTTGCCTAATATGAGAAGACACGGTTTAATTATGTTTAGAATATGTATGATAATTACCGTGTTGAGAAATATGGACAGTATAAATGACTTAACGGAATTAATTTGTTCAGAAGCTGATTATCAAACTGGTATAAAAATAATTAAACAGTCACTTAATGACCTAATGGAAAATTATACTTATATAGGTGATGGAAGACTATCAAAACAAGATGATGACTTACTTTTTAGTGTTAAAGAGAGTTTTACCAGACAAGAACTGATTGAATCAGGGAAAAAACAAAATATACCCGTTAGAACTATTGACGATAAAATAAAGCAATGGCGAAAAAAGAAAGTTATTATCAAGGTTGGACACGGCTCATTTAAAAGAAGTAATAAGTAGATGTAACTATGTAATTTATGCATTATTTGCAATATCTGCAATTTTCAATGCCATTCATTTAGAGTGGCATTTTTTATAAACTATAAAACAAAACTTATATGAAAAATACTACAATTAGATTCGCTTTGCATAACAGAAGTACCACTGAGGGTCTGCACTCTGTTGTGTTGAGAATAACAAAAGACAGACAAAAAAAGGAGATTCACAGATCGGAAGAGCACACGTCTGAACTCCAGTCACCTGAAGCTA
>CAZEEB010000086.1:0-8515 GCA_964511245.1 uncultured Paludibacter sp. | reverse complement strand
CGAACAAATGTTTTTTTGTATTTTTGCAAACCTTTGATAAAAATATATCTTTTTTACTATTAAAAATATATCACATGAACATTATTCAGATTAAGGATAAAAAGTTTGCATTATCAATTTCTGAAACCGAAATTCAACTTGCTGTTCAAAAAGTTGGCGAGGCAATAAATAAAGATTTAGCAAATAAAAATCCCTTATTTATTTGTGTCCTTAATGGTGCATTTATGTTTGCCGGCGATTTAATGAAAACAGTAAGTGTGCCTTGCGAAATAACATTTATCAAACTTTCGTCGTACGATGGACTTTACACAACGGGTACAGTGAAAGAAATCATTGGATTGAATGAAAGTGTGGTAGGTAGAAATGTAGTGGTGGTGGAAGATATAGTTGACACAGGCATTACTATGGAACGAATTCTGGGTTCACTTAAGGCCAAAGGCGCCAACGAAATAAAAGTTGCTACTTTTCTTCAAAAGCCCGATGCATTACAACGTGATATTCAGGTTGATTACATTGCAATGAAAATACCAAATGATTTTATAGTTGGTTATGGCCTTGATTATGACGGTTATGGCCGAAATTTGAAAGATATCTATACTGTTGTTTCGGAATGATAAACACATAAAATTACTAAAATAAATATGCTTAACATTATTATTTGTGGCGCACCAGGCAGTGGCAAAGGTACTCAAAGTGACTTAATTGTTGAAAAGTATTCGCTAACTCATTTATCTACAGGCGATTTGCTTAGAAAAGAAATAGCGGAGAAAAGCGATTTGGGACTTACTGCTGATAACTATATTTCCAAAGGCGAATTAGTTCCGGATGCAATGATAATTGATATATTATCAAAACATGTTGAAAATCAACACGATGACAGCAATGGCATTATACTCGACGGATTTCCACGCACTGTGGCTCAAGCAGAAGCTCTGGAGGTAATGTTACGAAAGCTTGGAAAAGAAATCTCTATTCTTATTGATGTTAAAGTTAATGAGGATGAGCTTATTAAACGCTTGATTTTAAGAGGACAAACATCGGGTAGAAGCGATGACAATTTAGATACCATAAAAAAACGTTTGGATGTATATCACTCACTCACAGAACCTGTAAATGATTTTTATATTTCACTTAACAAATACATACAAATAGATGGCATGGGAACAATAGACGAAATATTTGGACGAATTTCTCAAGTGATTGATACTAAACTGGTATAAAAATATAAAATAAAAAAATGGCAAGTTCTAACTTTGTTGATTACGTAAAGATATTTTGTCGTTCGGGCAAGGGTGGAGCAGGCTCAAAACACTTATATCGCGATAAACTGACACAAAAAGGAGGTCCGGATGGTGGTGATGGTGGACGTGGTGGACATATTATTCTACGTGGAAGTAAAAATCACTGGACACTTATTCATCTAAAATATGCTCGACACATACATGCCGGTGATGGCGATGGAGGTAGTCAGAGCCGAAGTTTTGGTAAAGAAGGAGATGATAAAATAATTGAAGTACCTTGCGGAACGGTAGTATACGATGCTGAAACCGGAGAATACCTTTGTGATATAACCGAAGATGGACAAGAAGTGATTTTAGTTAAGGGCGGTCGTGGTGGACAAGGTAACTGGCATTTCCGCACTGCTACCAACCAAACGCCTCGCTTTGCACAACCCGGCGAACCTTCGATTGAAAAAACAGTTATCCTGCAACTCAAAGTACTTGCAGATGTAGGATTGGTAGGTTTTCCGAATGCCGGAAAGTCAACATTACTTTCTGTAGTATCGGCTGCCAAGCCTGAAATTGCTGATTATCCATTTACCACACTAGTTCCAAATCTGGGAATTGTTTCGTATCGCGATGGCAAATCCTTTGTGATGGCTGATATTCCCGGAATTATAGAAGGTGCAGCTGAAGGTCGCGGCCTAGGTTTGCGCTTTTTGCGCCATATTGAGCGAAACTCTATTTTGCTGTTTATGGTTCCTGCCGACAGTGATGATATTATTAAAGAATTTGACATTTTACTCAATGAATTAAGGCAATACAATCCTGAATTAGTTGACAAACAACGTGTTTTGGCAATTACCAAATGTGATATGCTTGATGAGGAATTGCTTGAAGAACTACGAAAAGAACTTCCAAAAGATATACAAACGGTGTTTATCTCATCCATTTCAGGCTTAGGGATTAATGAATTAAAAGATTTAATCTGGACAGAAATCAATAAGGGATCAAACAAAGTGGTTGAATTCTCACACCGCCCAATGGAAATTAGCCAAAAAATGATTGATGCCGAAGAATGGGATGAAGAAAATGATGAGGAATGGAGCGATGATGAGGAGGAAGACGATTTGAGTAAATACAAAGGCATTGGGTGGGACGAATTGTAATTCAATGTAGTGTTGGAAATTATCAGTTATCAGATATTTGAGAATTATAAGGAAATTTCGCATTTTTGCACTACTCGTCAGGGTGGTGTAAGTGTGGGCAATTACGCTTCATTTAATCTGAGTCCATTTTCAGGTGATGATTCGGTTCATTTGGAAGCAAACCATCAGCTTTTGTGCCAAAAATTAGGCATTGAAACTTCTAAATTAATCATTCCCTACCAAACACACGGAACCGAAATTCGCATAATTGACCAAGACTTTATTCAACTCTCATCTGACAAAAAAATCCAATACCTGAGCGGTATTGATGCGCTTATTACCGAACTTCCGGGCTTTTGTATCGGAGTGAGCACTGCCGATTGTGTACCGTTGATTTTCTTTGATACTCTGAAAAAAGTAATTGCAGTAGCCCATGCTGGTTGGCGGGGTACCTGTGCTCGAATTGCTGAGAAAACAGTGGTGACCATGGTTGAAAAATTCAAAAGCAATCCAACTAACATTCTGGTTGCAATTGGCCCATCTATTTCTGCTGCTGTATACGAAGTGGGTCACGAGGTGGTTGAACGTTTTGACACTGCAGGATTTGAATACAGTAAAATTTTTACAAATCGAAACGATTCGGTTTTTCTCAATCTTTGGGAAGCAAATAGGCTTACACTTCTGGATGCAGGTATATTATACGAAAATATCGAAATTGTGGGAATTTGCACATATACTGAACATGAACGGTTTTTTTCAGCACGACGATTGGGAATAAAATCAGGTAGAATGTTGAGTGGAATTATGTTGAAATAAAAACTGATTTTTTTGTTACATTCCTACTAATCCAGTTGCTCCATCATTTTTTCTAATTCTTCGTCCAATTCATGCAACTGTTTTTTGCAAAATTCCATTAATACTGAGGCTCGCTTTACTTTTAATGAAATTTCATCCATATTGACATCCATATTGTTTTCTAGTTCTGCCAGAATTTGTTCGAGTTCTGCAACTGCTTCAGTATAAGTAAGTTTTGGCTTAGTCATTTTAAATGAATAATTTTTGGTTTAAAAAAAATGTCGTTTATAAATTTAACAATTTTCGGGCTTATTGTCTGAATTCATTCGTCCGAAAAATGTACCAATACATGCCGGTAAGAGTTAAAAATCTTCGATTTCGAAACGAAACCTAAATATATTTTATTGCTATCCACTACAGGTAAATACCACGAATTTGTGTCCTCAAAAATATCCATTACTTTCTCCATGGGCATACTCACAAGCAGTGTAGCAGGTATTGAAGTCATAAGTTTACTTACTTTAAACCGATCGTATAAATCCTGACGGAACATAATATTTCGAACCTCGTCAACCAAAACAATCCCAATAATTACATTTGTAGTTGGATTCAGCACTGGAAATAAATTTCGTTTGGAACGTGAAATATTTTTAACTAATTCGCCCAAAGACATATCAGGGTTTAAAACAATGAAATCGGTTTCTATAAAATTTTCCATTTTAAGCATTGTCAATATGGCTTTATCCTTGTGATGCGTCAGCAATTCGCCTTTTTGAGCCAATCGCATAGCATATAAACTGTGTGGTTCGAAAAGTATTATTGTTAGATATGAAACTGTAGAAACAATCATTAAAGTCATAAACAAATTATAACCGCCTGTTAGCTCTGCAATTAAAAAAATACCCGTCAGTGGAGCGTGCATGACCCCCGACATAAGCCCTGACATACCTGCCAAGGCAAAGTTAGACTCGGGTACAGGAAAACCTAAGATACCAAGTAAATGTGCAACAACAAATCCGGTTAAACAGCCAACAAAAAGGGAAGGTGCAAAAATTCCACCTACCCCACCAGCACTTGTAGTGGCAGCCGATGCAAAAATTTTAAATGCAATAATCAATACTAAATATACTAAAAGCACCCAGGGGCTACTGCCCAATCCTAGAAATAAACTGCGGTCAAGAACGGTTGCAGAATGTCCGTTAAGCAAAGCAACGATAGTATCATAACCTTCACCATAAAGTGGAGGAAAAATAAAAATAAGTAAACTTAGCATTGAACCTCCAATTGCAAGTTTACTGTATGGATTTTTAAATCGTCTAAAAACTCCTTCCAACTTATTCATTCCACGTGTAAAATACAACGATACCAATCCACAAATTATGCCAAGTAAAATTAAAAATGGAATTCTTGACACGCTGAACGATTCATAAGTTCCAAATTCGAATGTAAATGAGCTTCCGGAAAAAATATAAGATAATGCTGTGGCAGTAACTGATGATATTAACAACGGCACAATTGCCGTTAGTGTCATATCGAGCATTAACACTTCCAGCGTAAAAACCAAACCGGCGATAGGAGCTTTGAAAATTCCACCAATTGCACCTGCAGCACCACATCCAACCAGCAACATCAATGTTTTTTGGTCCATTTTAAAAAAATTGCCCAAATTTGAACCTATGGCTGCCCCTGTGAGTACAATAGGTGCTTCAGCTCCAACTGAACCTCCAAAGCCAATGGTAATTGAACTACCAACCAACGAGGTCCAAATATTATGTAGTTTCAAAATGCTTTTTCGTTGCGAAATAGCATATAGTATTCGTGTAACCCCATGACTAATATTATCTTTAACGATATGCCGAACATACAAGGAGGTAATAAAAATACCAACGGCCGGAAAAACCAGATACCAAAAATTAACAGAGTTTTTATTAAAATTTTCTATCAATATATTTTGAATTAGATGAATGCTCGATTTAAGTAAAAATGCTGCAATTGCAGCAAAAATACCGACTAAAAAACTCAAAATAAGAATAAAATTACGCTCTTTAATATGCATTTCCCGCCATGCAATCATTCTGATATACCAACTCTTACCTTCCATACCTCATCTATATAAAAAAACTTGTTGCAAAGATAGAAAAAAATTTATCTTTAAATGTGTGTTAACTGATTTCCTTTTCTATATTACTCTAGCCAAATCTTGGTTTGAAAATTTAAACTCAATTAATTTTAATGGCTTTAATCTGGTATGATTTCAGTTTTTTAGTATACTAAAATTTAGCCTGAAAAATACATTGTTAATTTTTAAATTAATGAGCTTTTAAATAAATAGTTTTTTTTGAGTTGCTAATTGATTTGCATTTTGTTCAATTGATTGATTTTAGTTTGAAGTTTTAATAAACTTTTTTCCGTCAATTTGGTTATATTAGCAAAATTATATTACTTTTGCAGTACGAAATAAAACAAAATTTTAAATGACAAATCGATTTTTTACATATTTTTTTTTTACTTTTACTTCAGCAAGTGAGAGCAGGAATTTATTTGTGTAAAAAAAACGATTAATAGAATACATAAAAATCCTGCTCAACAACGAGTAGGATTTTTTTTGACTGTACAAATTGCTAATAAATTGAAACTAAAATGAAACGAGTAGCTATTCAGGGAGGATTAGGGGCTTATCATGGTATAGCGGCCGAAAATTTTTTCAAAGATGAAGTTGTTGAAATTATTGCATGCAATACTTTTAGGGATATTTTTACAGCTATTAAAAAAGACACAAACGTTATTGGCATTATGGCAATCGAAAACACGATTGCAGGCAGTCTGCTTCCCAATTATGAATTGCTGAAGGAGCACAAGTTACCCATTGCCGGTGAATATAAGTTACGTGTATCGCATTGCTTGGCTGCTCTTCCGGGACAAACTATTCATGATATTTCCGAAATTCAGTCGCACCCAATAGCTTTAATGCAATGTGCTGATTTTTTGGCAACATTACCCGGGGTAAAAGTGGTGGAACATGAAGATACTGCACTTGCTGCCCGCGATATTCAGAAATACAATATGCTTGGCAATGCCGCAATATGTAGTGTACGTGCTGCCGAAATTTACGGTTTAAGTATTTTGGCTCGCGCCATAGAAACCAATAAAAGGAACTTTACTCGTTTTTTGATTTTTGCTAATAGTTGGATTGTGGATGATATACAGAAAGATGAACCGATAAACAAAGCTTCAATTGTATTTACATTGCCTCATAGTGAGGGTAGTTTATCAAAAGTATTGTCAGTATTTTCGTTTTATGGTATAAATCTGACAAAAATACAATCCTTGCCAATTATTGGACGAGAATGGGAATATCAGTTTTATGTTGATTTCAAATTTGACGACCTTGAAAGATATAAACAATCATTAGTGGCTATTAAGCCTTTAATTAATGAATTAAAAACGCTGGGAGAATATCCGGAGGGAATCACATCTGCTGAATAATGCTTTGTCGAACCATTTAAAGCAAAATTACATTTACAAATTCAATTATTATAACTAAATGAATAATAATATAGTGAAAGAAGATTCAACAAATTCAAGCTTTCCTTTATGCGCTGGTGGTAGTAACATTAAACCTGCAGACCGATTAAATTCAGTATCTGAATATTATTTTTCGAAAAAACTGAAGGAAGTGGCTGAGATGAATGCTAAAGGGTTGAATGTTATCAGTTTGGGTATTGGTAGCCCGGATTTACCACCTTCAAAAGAAACTGTTGAAGCATTGTCAAAATCTGCTGCTGAAGATAATGCTCATGGCTATATGCCTTATGTGGGCATACCTGAACTCCGAAAAGCATTTGCAGATTGGTATAAAAAATGGTTTAATGTAGAATTAAATTCAAGCAATGAAATCCAGCCACTGATTGGCTCAAAGGAAGGTATTCTGCATATTTCACTTGCATTTTTGAATCAGGGCGATGCTGTATTGATACCCAACCCAGGCTATCCTACTTATTCGTCGGTTAGTAATTTAGTTCAAGCTAAGGTGCTAAGCTATGATTTGGATGAAAATAACAATTGGCAACCCGATTTTAATGCTATTGAACAAATGGACTTGACTGCTGTTAAATTGATGTGGGTAAATTATCCAAATATGCCAACAGGAGCAAGTGCTACACCTGAACTTTTTGAAAAATTAGTGGCATTTGGTAAGAAACACAACATTGTGATTTGCAACGATAACCCCTACAGTTTTATTCTGAATGATAACCGCCTGAGCATATTGCAAGTAGATGGTGCAAAAGATATTTGTGTTGAATTAAACTCGATGAGCAAATCGCATAATATGCCGGGCTGGCGCATGGGAATGCTTGCTTCAAACGCACAATTTGTTGAATGGGTGCTTAAAGTGAAAAGTAATATTGATAGCGGACAGTTTAAACCTATGCAAATGGCAGCCATTGCAGCTCTGAATAATTCGGAAGCATGGCATCGCAAAATGAACATCGAATTGTATCGAAACCGTCGATATCTAGCTGAAAAAATTATGAAAACATTGGGTTGTACCTTTGATGAGACCCAAGTTGGACTTTTTCTTTGGGGGAAGATACCCGCTAAATATACCGATAGTGCTGAACTTGCCGACAAGGTGCTTTATGATGCAAAAGTGTTTATCACACCCGGATTTATTTTTGGCGACAACGGTAATCGCTACATTCGCATTTCACTATGTGCCAATGATAAAATGCTAGCTGAAGCATTGGATAGAATAGAAAAAATAACGCTTAATAATTTATAAATATCTTTCTGAGAGTTGAATTAAATAAGATAATAATACAGCTTTATAGGTATCAAAGCTACTTATCGAAAACTGTTCATTAAAACAAATATGGATTTACAATCAATTTTACTACCTGGAGTTGACTCCAAACGTCCGCTCGTGATTGCTGGACCTTGTAGCGCAGAAACAGAAGAACAAGTAATGGAATCGGCACGTAGACTCAATGCCCGAGGCATAAAGATTTTTCGTGCCGGAATTTGGAAACCACGTACCAAACCGGGTGGTTTCGAGGGAATTGGTGCCATTGGGTTACCATGGCTTAAACGCGTTCAACAGGAGTTGGGAATGTACACAGCAGTGGAAGTGGCTACACCGGCTCATGTGCGTGAATGTTTGGCTTATGGGGTTGATATACTTTGGGTTGGCGCCCGTACTACTGCCAATCCATTTGCTGTGCAAGAACTTGCCGATGCACTTGAAGGAGTGGACATTCCGGTATTAATTAAAAATCCGGTAAATCCTGATTTAGATCTATGGATAGGTGCCATTGAACGGATTCACAATGCCGGTATTCGGAAAATAGGTGC
>CAZEEB010000085.1:0-8698 GCA_964511245.1 uncultured Paludibacter sp. | reverse complement strand
AAATGACATTAAATTAGCTTTGAGAAAAATAAGTAGTTTTTAGAGGTTGCCTTATATGAATTTTATCAAAATTTTAAGTCAATTTGAAAGACCGGAATCAGTTTTACGAATAATTTAGTTCAAAAATAGAGAAAAAAAACGAAAAATGACTAAAAGTAGTCATTGTTTTGAAAATTAGAAGCCACTACTTTTACAGCCATAAATACACTAATTCGGTTTTAAATGTCTTAAATAAAGATTGAAAGGCATTGAACCACTGTGGATTAATGATCCAAAAATACAACTTTTGTTTCATTTTTTCAACAATTAATGCTATAAATATGATAGCACAAATAACATAAATATATAACCATAACATTATCAACCAGATATGATATGAGCTAAAAGACTAAAATCTTTAATATTTAACTTATGAGTATTCTTTTAAAATCATTTCTGACACTTACATTCATTAAAACAGCCTGTTTATTGTTTCTGAGTTACATGTTGGTGCTGTTTATTTTGAAAATGATTTGTATAGAATAAGTATATTGTATTTTTAAAATTAGACTGCTTAGCTCAGGATAATTGATGGCTAATAGTAAAATAAAAACCTATAAGAAAAAGTTTGTTTACGTTTTCTTTTTTTTTGCAGAGGCATAAGGCGCAGTTTTAAGGTTTCTGCGCCAGCCTATTTTACATTATCAAAGTAACACAGTGATAGTCTCACTCCGAGTGAGGCTATCACTAACATAAAATAAAACACTGTCTTTAACCCCCTTCGGGGGTTTAGGGTCAAAATCGAATAACAAACAAAACAACCATAAAAAAATAACAGTTATGAAAAAACCTTTTTTTATTTTTTGCAGCCTATTGCTTACACTTGCTGGAAATGCACAGATTATTAGTACAATAGCCGGAAATGGAATTCAGGGCTACACCGGCGATGGAGGAATAGCTACCTCAGCACAACTTTTTGCAGCAAATGGAGTAACTATAGATGGCTCGGGTAATATTTATATTGCCGATAATAACGGTACTATCCGAAAAGTAACAGCTAGTACGGGAATAATTAGCACCGTGGCCGGCAATGCAACGAGTGGCTATAGTGGAGATGGTAGCGCAGCAACTTCGGCAGCATTAAATAATCCTAAAGGGCTTGCATTGGACGCTTCGGGGAATATTTACATTGCGGATTTCAATAACTGTAGAATCAGAAAAGTAAATGTCAGTTCAGGAATTATCACTACCGTGGCTGGCAATGGAACTGCAGGCAATAGTGGTGATGGCGGACCAGCAACCTTGGCAAAACTATACTGTCCAACAAGTGTAAGTATTGATGCCGGCGGTAATATTTATATTGCCGATTCATATAATCATGCTATCCGAAAAGTAACAGCCGGTACGGAAATAATTAGCACCGTGGCCGGCAATGGATTACGTGGATTTACCGGTGATGGTGGGGCTGCTACAACGGCACAACTATACCTGCCAAATGGAGTTAGCATAGATGCCTCCGGCAATATTTATATAGCCGACCGATATAACAATAGAATTCGAAAAGTTACGGCCGCCACAGGGATAATTAATACTGTAGCAGGAGGTGGTACGGGTATTAACATTGGCGATGGCAGTGCTGCCACTTCCGCAGTGCTTAATTATCCAAACGGATTAGCAATAGATGGCTCGGGTAATATTTATATTGCAGATCAGGGAACTTCTAGAATCCGAAAAGTTACTGGCGCTACGGGAATAATTACTACCGTGGCTGGCAATGGAACTGTTGGTTATAGTGGCGATGGAGGCGCTGCCACTTCAGCAGCCATAAATTCACCTACTGGAGTTGTATTGGACGCATCAGGTAATATCTATTTTTCTGAATGGAATAACTATCGAATTCGAAAGATTACAATGACACAGTCGGATGTGAGAACAATAAACACAGATAACATTAGGTTGATAAGTGGCAAATCATTTATCCGTGCAGAGTTTGATGGAGCTGCCAAGCTAGAACTGTATAACCTCAGTGGAATCATGCTGAAACAAGCCAATGCAAGCTTTACTGTCACTTTCGATAAGTTGAATACCGGACTTTATATTGTAAAAGTAAATGGAACAGCAACTAAAGCAGTGGTGGAATAAGAAATCGAGGGTTAAATCTTAACTTAAATAACACTTTAAACAAGCATTATGAGAAAAATAAAAGAAATCGTAATAATAGCTTCACTCTTACTTGTGTTTTCATCCTGTAAATTATTTGAAGTTGATTTCAATCCGGATGGAGTGAATACAACTTCACAAATACCCATACTCACAACAAATGTAATAACTGACATAACAAAAACGAATGCAAGCACTGGTGGTAATATTACAAGTGCCGGACTTGGTGCCCCTATTACAGAAAGAGGAGTGTGTTGGAATACAACCGGTATACCCCAAATAACTGATTTTAAAACCACTGATGGTTCTGGTATTGGTATATTTACCAGTAATATCACCGGATTAACGGCCAATACACTCTATTATGCAAGAGCATACGCCATAAACAATGCCGGAATAGCTTATGGTAGTAATGAAGTGAGCTTTACAACTGCATTAGGAGTTGTTAACGGACCGAATGTCGATTTTGACAACTATACTTACCACTCCGTTGTAATAGGTACGCAAACATGGATGATTGAAAACCTGAGAAATACACATTTAAGGGATGGTTCGGCAATCTCTGTTGTAACTGACAACACAGCCTGGTTTAATTTAACTACCAGTGCCTGTTGCAATTATAACAACGATGCAACCATGGTTATGAAATATGGTAAATTGTACAATTGGTACGCTGTAAATACAGGAAAGTTAGCGCCTGCCGGCTGGCACGTACCTAGTGACGCTGAATGGACAACACTCGAAAACTATGTAAGAGCCAATCAGGGCACTTCGGGTTCGGTAGCTAAAGCTCTGGCAGCAAGCACTGATTGGACAGCAAGCACCAATGTAATTGCTATTGGCAATGAATTAACAAAGAATAACAGTTCTGGTTTCTCTGCTCTACCGGGCGGCTTGCGTAAGAGCTACTACGGAACGTTCTACGACCTTGGCACTTACGGTTATTATTGGAGTGCTACTGAGTTCCTTGCGCTCTATGCCTATTATAGAATATTGGGCTACGACAGTAGTGGCATTGGCAGGAACGACTCCGAAAGGCAGAGTGGATTCTCAGTTCGCTGTTTAAAAGATTAGAATCCAAAATCAAGGTAGCACTCCGAGTAAAACGTTGATTAATTAAGTACTAAATTTCGACCAAAATAACTCATACAAACTATCATCATGAAAAAACTATTTTTTATTATTTCCAGTATATTACTCACACTTGCCAGCAACGCAGAAACTAAACTATCCATAGGAAATGATCAAATGCTAGGTAAAAACCATCAACGTGTTCTCTATCAATTCGACCCTTTGGTTTCAAACAACACAAAACAAATAAACGTAGATGGTTTGTTTTATTTGCAGAACAATCATCCAACTCCAAATTTAAAAATAGCCGCCGCTGCGGCTACATTGCGCCTTGATAGCATTGTGAATAAAAACGCTGCTGCAAATTCTTATAAAGATGTATATACATACGATGCCAACAAAAATATTAGCTCAGATATTGGCTATAGTTGGACCAACAGCCAATGGCTAGCAAGCTATAAAACCATAAATACCTTTGATGTAAATGGGAATCAGGTGTTATCAATAAGCTATGCTTGGGATGCTACTAATAATGTTTGGCTGTCAAAAAGTAAAAGTGAATCGACTTTCGATGCTTTTGGAAACAATATTTTGGGTCTGAATTATTCATGGAACAGTAATTCCAGCCTTTGGTTATTGGCAGGAAAAAGTGAAAATACCTACGACAGCAATAAAAACTGCACGTATCAGGGATGGTATACATGGAATAGCACTACCAGTCAATGGGCTGGAACATATACATTCGAGCGCACTTTTGATTCGCATAATAACCTAATTCTTCAAAAAGAAAATATGATGTATAACAACCAATGGTCTTTGTTCATTGATAAGTATGATATTACTTACGACAACAATGGGTATAGATTAGTAACAACAGACTATGCTTGGGGTAGTAATCCAGACCATTGGATATTAATTGCTAAAACAGAAAATACGAATGATACGAATGGAAATGTAACCCGTGAAATAAATTATTCGTATAACAACAGCACCAGTGTGTGGACAATAGGCAATAAATATGAATTCAGTTACGACTATTTACATGTAGCCGGCAATATAATGGCTGGTAATCTTTTGGGTTGGGTAAAAAACCCGCTTTTATCAATGACAGGATTTAATTATGATGGTACAAACTGGACTTCTGCTTACTCAAGTACCTATTATTATACCGATATATCTACGCCAACCATAACTTCATTTTCGCCAGGCACAGCAGCATCGGGTAGTAGCATTACCATAAGCGGTACAAATTTTAGCGATGCTACGGAGGTTAGTTTTGGTGGAACTCCGGCTTCATCATTTAGCGTGTTGAACTCTACAACCATAAGTGCAGTTGTGGCAGCAGGTGCAAGTGGAAAAATAACGGTAAGCACTCCCAAAGCCACTGCCTCCAGTTCATCTGACTTTACATATATAGCTCATTCCGGAGTTATAAATTACAATATAACATTCACCGGCTCTGGAGCCAGCAGTTCGGTGGGCGATGTGTTGGTTCAGAATCTGACACAAGGCACATCGATAATCGTACCTGCCGGAAATATTTTGAATCTGTATGATGTATCTTCCGATATCAATCAACTCAATTCTGATAAAGAAGGTATTGTAATATATCCAAATACTGTGCAAGGTAACAACACGCTGTCTTTTCAGTCAAAACAAACAGGTGCAACCCAACTGAATGTGTATGGTATTGATGGTCGAAAAGTGTTGGGTGCAAACCAGCAACTTCAGCAAGGTGAAAATACCTTCCAACTGGCGTTGCAAAAAGGAGCGTATGTACTGCAAGTTGTTGGCAAAGGCTATGCCTATTCAGCCAAAATGATAAATCAGGTCAATGCGCAAAGCGATGCAGCAATTCGGTATTTAGGCAATGAGAATATAAGTTCCGGCAGTTTGCAAAAAATAAAAAGTAGCCCGGGCATAAGCTATTTACTCTATAATGCCCTAGATCAATTGCTTTATAAGGCCGTTTCGGGAGTATACAGCAGCATTGTGACGGATGTGCCCAGTGCAAGTAAAATTACCGATTTTTATTTTGTGGCTTGTCAGGATGCCGATGGAAATAATTATACTACCGTGAATATTGGCACACAAACATGGATGGCCGAAAACCTGAAAACCACTAAATATAAAAATGGAGAAGTTATTCCAAATGTAAACAGCACATTACCCTGGAGAAGTTTAAATAGCGGTGGATGGTGTGATTATAATAATAACATTGCCAATGCCAACAAATATGGACACCTTTACAATTGGTATTCTGTTAGTGATTCCCGAAATATTGCTCCTGCAGGATGGCATGTAGCAAGTATGGACGAATGGACTACATTAACCGATTATGTTACTTTGCACACCGGAACTTCTAAAACCATGACCAAAGCAATTGCAGCAAACACCGATTGGCTTACTAGCGGCTATGTTGGCAGTACGCTAAGCTTAAATAATTCTACAGGCTTTAGTGGATTGCCGGCAGGAAATATAGGGGATGTTTACATGGGGATATATGATTTTGGCGGTATGAATATTGGTTCATGGTGGTGGTCAACGGATGCAAATTATACCGACCGTGCTTCAGGAAAATATATCGACAATGGCTCTCTCGATGTATATGGATTTACAGCACTCGATAAGCGTTTTGGTTTATCGGTTCGTTGTGTAAAGAATATCATAACTCTTCCTACAATTACTACCAATGCAATATCCGGAATCTTAAATTCCTCCGCAACTTGTACTATAACATTAACTGGCTCTGGTGGCGATGTTATAACGGCAATGGGTATATGTTGGAGTACGTCACCGGCACCCACCATTGCCAATAATACAGCATTAATTGGTCAAGGATCAGATCCGGATTTACTCTATATGTATGGATTAAATTTGGGCACAAAATATTATGTACGGGCGTTTGCTACTAACAGTAAAGGCACGGCCTACGGTAACGAACAAAGTTTTAGCACGGTATCTCAAATAACCGATGCCGATGGGAACGTATACCACTCGGTAACCATTGGTACACAAACATGGCTGGTCGAAAATCTAAAAACCACTCATTATCAGAATGCTGAACCCATAGCCAATGTAAAGGAATTTAAAGCGTGGTTTGCGTTAACTACCGGTGCTTGGTGCGATAACATGAACGATCCCGCAAATGGAGCAAAATATGGAAAATTATACAACTACTACGCCGTGACCGATAGTCGTAAAATTGCTCCTGTCGGTTGGCACGTACCTACTGATGCTGAATGGACAACGCTGACTACATATTTGGGAGGTTTAAGTATTGCGGGTGGAAAACTGAAAGAAGTCGGAACCGTGAATTGGGCTATTAATACCGGTGCAACGAACGAAACAGATTTTACTGCTTTACCCGGTGGAAATAGATTAGATAGCGGATGGGGATACGATATACCTTATATAGGAAACTCAGCTTCGTTCTGGACTTCTACTCTAAATACCACGGATACCGCATGGAATAGAGATATTGAATATACCGACAACGGTATGTATGTGTTTTCCGGAGCTAAAAATGCCGGATTTTCAGTGCGTTGCATTAAAGATTAAAACAATAGAGAAACAAGGCGGATGCCGAAAAGCCAATATAGTAGGCAAATAAAAAAATAAATATATGAATTACTATCTAGGAGCATTAAAAAAGTACGCTGTATTCATTGGAAGAGCACGAAGAAGTGAGTATTGTTATTTTGTATTGTTTAATATTGTATTTCAGGTAACGGCAGCAATTTTCGACAATATTTTAGGCAGCAATTTTAATGCTTTTTTTGGAGATGGAATGTTTAAATTGCCTTTTGGCTATTTGTTTACAGTTTATAATTTTGCAGTTTTAATTCCTCGATTGGCGGTAGCTGTTAGAAGATTGCATGATGTTGGGAAAAATGCTTGGTTTATGCTTTTTGCTCTTGTACCCTTGATTGGAAGTATCTGGCTGTTGGTATTGTGCTTATCTAAAGGTGTAAACGGCGAAAATGAATATGGCACAGACCCCAAAAGAAATTAAAAATTATACAAGTTATATAAATTTAACATATTGAATTTTATAATTTAAAACAAATAAACGGATTTTATCCTCGATAAGTCTGGGTATATCAGCATGCTATTATAAATAACAATCAAACTTATATAAGTTCTATTTAAATATCAATTAAGCTAACAAAATTGCAAAATCCAAATAATAAATGCTCATAGTATCACTTGGAGTGAGGCTATGACTAATACACAAAAACAGAGCGGATACCGAAAAGCTTTACGAGTAGGAGAATTAAAAAATTGAAAAAAATGGAAAAGACAAAATTAATCAACAGCATTCGCTGGACAGGCGGCATTATTGGAACATTAATAGTTGCGCTGACACTATTCTTTTTTATAGGTTATATAATCGAAGGCAGAAACAAGCCTGCTCCCAGTTTTGATATCTCTACCATACTAACATTTGTAGTATGGGGTATTGGACTTGCAGGACTATTAGTAGCCTTATGGAAACCGGGTTTAGGTGGACTGATTTCATTTATTAGTTTTATTGCTTTTAATGTTATGGTCGCACTTAGTCCGAATCCTGATTCACATTACTCTGTTGTGCTTTTGATATTCTTGTTACCCTCGATTTTATTCTTAATCTATTGGTGGTTAAAAAGTCATCAAAACAAGGTTTTATAACAGTCAAAAAACACTGCTTGTGTCAGCGAGAGCCAAATGGCTGATTACCCAATGTATAACTAAAGAAGAATATGAATGGAGTGCACGCAAAGAAAAAAATCAAGGCTAACCCCAAAATATGGATGAGAAAAATATATTTTATCGGAGACTTGCTGATGATGATAGTTCAACAGTAATAAATTTCATTGAAAGTCAACTCCATACAATACCTAAAGACTTTTTCTTTCCGCCAAGTTTAATAATTCTAGAAAAGTGTTTAAACCGGAATAGTGGAATTTCCCTTGGAGCTTTTGATAGTGAAGAACTTGTAGGAATAAGGCTGACATATAAACCAGGGCTTGACAAAGAAAATCATGGCTATGATTTGGGTTATTCCGAAACTAAATTATTGCAAGTTGCACAGTTTTGGGGAACAATAGTAAATAATGAAAAAAGACACGAAGGAATTGGTGATAATTTAGTAAAAATAAATTGTGAAGAAATTTTCAAGAACTCATATAGTCGAATTTTAGCGACAGTTCATCCCAATAACTTAAGGAGCATTAAAATGCTCTTGACTAACGGTTTCTCTGAAAAACTTAATACAATTAAATATAACAATTTACCTAGATTGATTTTTGAAAAAATAAAAGTTGATTAAGTTTATAATTACTTGGAAGCTGAAAACGGAATAGAGTAAGCTGAAAATTTACCAACAACAAAGTATGTGAAATTATCAATTCAAAACCAATACAGGTCTGCGAAAGCCAACGGGTTGACCACCCAATGTGACAAGAAAATAAAGTGGAGACCAGAAACCACTTAAATAAACGGGGCG
>CAZEEB010000084.1:0-9115 GCA_964511245.1 uncultured Paludibacter sp. | reverse complement strand
GCCTGCTTCCATAATGGCATCGCCTGCCAATGGTGCAGGTACAAAAATAATGGATGTATTGGCTCCGGTTATATTCACAGCCTCAATTACTGTATTAAAAACAGGGATACCATCCACTAACGTTCCACCTTTTCCGGGCGAAACACCAGCCACAATATTGGTACCGTATTCTTTCATTTTTGTTGTATGAAAACTGCCATCACGACCTGTCATTCCCTGAACAAGTAATTTTGTATTTTTATTTACTAATATGCTCATTTCTATTTAGTTGATTAGTTTTTTTATTAGTTAGTTAGATAAAATGGATAGCTGGTTTTAAGTATTGACTTTTAGTTAATTATTTTGCTTCAGTAATCGAATGGCTTCCTGTGCAGCCTCACTCAGTGATTTTACTGTAGGCAAATTGTAATCGCTAATAATTTTAAGTCCTTCTTCAGCATTGGTTCCTGAAAGTCGGATAACAATCGGAATAGTTACTTTCATTTGGTCTAAAGCAGTTACCAGTCCGCGTGCTACATCGTCACAACGGGTAATTCCACCAAATATATTTATCATTATTACTTTTACATTCTTGTCGGAAAGTAATAAATTCATTGCATCAATTACCTTTTGTGGACTGGAACTACCACCAATATCCAGAAAATTTGCGGGACTTCCGCCATAATGCTTAATCACATCCATGGACGCCATGGCCAGTCCGGCTCCGTTAACCATACAGCCTATGTTTCCATCAAGTCTAATGTAGGTCAAACCGCTATCATGCGCTTCAATTTCTTTCTTTTCATCTTCGGTTGGTTCATTTAAAACTTCTATATCTTGATGGCGATACAAAGCATTATCGTCAAAATTCATTTTTCCATCCAGCGCCAGCAATTTAGCGTCGTCAGTAACTACCAATGGATTTATTTCTACAAGGGATGCATCGGTATCCAGAAAAATTTGATATAATTTTTGAAACAAATCTGCAGCTTGCTTTACTAATGAAAAATCATTAAAGATTGAAAACGCTATTTTACGTGCTATAAATGGAGTCATTCCCAAATCCGGATCAATGGCAAATTTATGAATAGCATCCGGATTATCTTTTGCCACTTCTTCAATCTCAACTCCACCTTCGGCACTGCCCATAAATACGACCGATTTTGTGTTCCTGTCAATGGTTAAGCCAACATAAAACTCTGAGTTAAATTTTACACCCTGTGCCACAAGTACTTTTTCGACCGTATAACCCTTTATATCCATACCTAAAATCTGATTGGCTGCTTCGCGGGTTGCTTCGATAGTTCGGGCTAATTTTACTCCTCCGGCTTTTCCTCTGCCACCGGCTAAAACCTGTGCCTTTACCACCACCGGCATTCCTAATTTTTCAGCTGCTGAAACAGCTTCATCGACTGTGTAACATACAATTTCATTCGTTACCGGAATTGAGTAACGCGAAAAAATTTCTTTTGCTTGATATTCATGAATCTTCATTTGATAATAAATTGGGTTTTTACGAGTCATTAAAAATTAATCATTCGAATGAAAAATTTTTCAAGGAAGTAGAATCGTTAATGGTCGGTTAATTTCATTTTTTTTCTATTAAAGCCCAAACATACAAATTATTTATTTAAAAATATCAATCTTGGCTTGTTAAATCTATAACGTTTGCACAAATTATGATTTAACGTGCAGTTTGGCTACATAAATTAACCTCAAATCAAATTTATTTTTGAAATAAAACCGAAAATACATTTAAAAAAACAGTATGTTTAAATTTTCAGTATTCATTTATGCGGATTTAATTATTAAGCAACGAATGTGGAAACAATTATTGTGCAAACTTTTAACTTGTAGGTTTAATTTTTTTTGGCTACTTTTACAGCACAGAAAGACTCATGAAGTGTGAAGAAGAAGATGTTTTTCAGATAAATACCTGAAAAATAGTGGCTTGATTCTTAATCTCAGGGAATGAATGCATCCCCTATTGAAGCGATAAAATAAAGTACAATGATAAATACCTGGAATTACAGAACTCTTAACGAACAACAAATTGAAACACAAAACAAATTAGCAGAAGAACTTAGTATAAGTCCAATCCTAGCCCAATTGTTGATTCAACGGGATATCTTAACTTACGAAGATGCCCGAAATTTTTTTCGTCCCGATTTAAATAATTTACACGACCCGTTTTTGATGGCCGATATGCAAAATGCAGTTAATCGACTAACAAAAGCCATGCAACACAATGAAAAAATTCTGGTTTACGGCGATTATGACGTCGACGGAACAACCTCTGTGGCATTGGTTTACAAGTTTTTAAAACAGTTTTATAGTAATATTGATTTCTACATTCCCGATCGGTACAACGAAGGATACGGTATATCAATTCAAGGTATTGATTTTGCAGCCCAAAACGATTTTAAATTAGTGGTGGCACTCGACTGCGGTATTAAAGCTATCGAAAAAGTAAAATATGCTCTTAGTAAAGCTGTTGATTTTATTATTTGCGATCATCATACTCCCGATGCTGAATTACCGCCGGCTGTAGCCGTTCTTGACCCGAAACGAATTGATTGTAATTATCCGTATAAGCATCTTTCGGGCTGTGGAGTTGGATTTAAGCTCATGCAAGCCTTTGCCATTACCAACGATATTGATTTTGCAAAACTTACGCCACTACTTGATTTATTGGCATTGAGTATTGCATCGGATATCGTGCCAATTACCGGTGAAAATCGGATATTGGCGTTTTATGGCCTGAAACAAATAAATTCTAACCCCAGCATTGGCTTAAAAGGCATTCTGGAAGTTTGTGGATTGACAGATAAAGAAATTACAATCAGCGATATCGTATTTAAAATTGGACCACGAATAAATGCCTCCGGACGTATGAAACTGGCTTCGGAAGCCGTGGAATTACTTGTATCGAGCGACCATGCATTTGCAAAGGAAAAAAGTGATACGATAAATGAATATAATAATGATAGAAAGGATTTGGATAAAAACATTACAGACGAAGCAATCGCTTTGATTGCTGCAGATAAACGCTATGCTGACCGTAAATCAATAGTGGTTCATAAACCCGATTGGCATAAAGGTGTTATTGGCATTGTTGCATCCCGATTGTCGGAGGAGTTTTACAAGCCAAGTATCGTTTTGGCAAATTCCAACGGATTTTCATCCGGTTCGGCACGTTCTGTCCCCGGTTTTGATATTTATAAAGCCATAGATTCTTGCCGCGATTTACTCGAAAATTTTGGAGGGCACATGTATGCCGCAGGTTTAACTATGAAGGAAGAAAATGTGTTGATTTTTACCGAACGTTTTGAAAAGTATGTGTCTGAAACAATATTACAGGAACAAACTTATCCACAAATTGAAATGGATGCAGTGCTTGAATTTAAAGATATTACTCCTAAATTTTTTCGGGTTTTAAAGCAATTTGGCCCTTTTGGACCGGGAAACATGAAGCCGATGTTCGTATCCAAAAAAGTGTTTGATTATGGAACAAGCCGTTTGGTAGGCAAAGAGCAAGAACACCTTAAACTGGAATTGGTCGATTCGAGTTGTGAGAATGTAATAAACGGCATTGCATTTCGCATGTATGAGTACAACGACCATTTGAAAGCACTTAATCCGCTCGATATTTGTTATACTCTTGAAGAAAATTCTTTCAACGGTAACACAACGATTCAGTTAATGATTCGGGATATTAAAATAGTGGATAATTAATCGAAAGCTATTAACTATTCTCTGTTTCTTTCTTAGATATATCTTCCAATTGTTGGTTTTGAAGTTCTTCTTCCAGCACAAAGCGTTTGTAATACGAAATCATTAACGTAGTGAGTGGCAGTGCAATAATCAATCCTACCATTCCCATCAGCGAACCCCAAACAGAAAGTGCAAGCAAAATTACAGCCGGATTAAGACCGGTTACTTTACCCATTATTCTAGGCGTAAGTACCAAATCTTCAATAAGTTGAATAAACAGAAAAACTACGCCTATACCAATCATTACCGATGTGAGGCTTTGACCGGTTTCGAATGATTGGAGCAAACCTAGAATTATTGTCGGAATTATTGCAACAGTTTTTAGATATGGTACTAAATTTAAAAGCCCAATTAGTAAACCCATGACTATAGCTAATGGTAAACCTACAATGCTAAATCCAATAATAAAAAGTACAGCAACAATAAGTGCAATAAGTGCTTGCCCTCTGAAATAGCGATTCATACCGTTTTCCATATCATATATCACTTCAGTAATAAGTGTTTTATATTTAGGTGGAATAATGCCGAACATGGATGCCGAAACTTTTTCATAGTCTAACAAAATGAATATCAGGTATAAAAACACAATAACTACAACCGAAAAACCCAGAATAAAGTCCAATGAACCATTTATAAAATCCCACAATTGAGGTGCCAACTTTCGGACACTATTCATTATGTTTTCATCCTTTAAAATAGTTTGAAAGTTCAAGTGTGAAAGGTAATGTTGAATTTCGAGTTGCCATGCTTTAGGTAAAAACGAATTTACATTCAAATTTTGGCTATAACTTACAATCAATTGCGATAGTTTCTGAACTTCGACACTTACTATGGGTGCCAAAATCATTATTACAGCTGTGATAGAACCTAAAAATAAAAAAAGTGTAGCCAGAATTGCCAGCATTCTACTTTTAAATCTTAGCTTGTATTGAAAAAATGACACAATTGGCTGCAATAAATATGCTAATAACCACGCGATTAAAAAAGGTAAAAGCACATTACTTAGTCTCACAATAAGCAAATAAAGCAAAATCAATATGCTTAATCCAATGAGCATTCGCACTACGCGATCAAAAGTATAGGGTTTTGAGTTCATAAAAAAAGTTTTAGTTGACAGGGAAACTGGGAAACGAGCTTAATCCTCGCTACTCCGACACCTTGTATTATTGTTTACTTGTTTACTGATTCCCTCGTTTCTGTTTTTGTTTTTTTAAAGCAATCCCTGCATATAGGCTCATATTCGGTCATTTCTCCCAATAATACACGTTTATCGCTATCTACCAATCGATGCGAAACATAAGCCAGCGAGCCACAACGAACACAAATTGCATGAACTTTATATACATCTTCAGCTATGGCACACAAGGCTGGCATTGGACCAAAAGGTACCCCCTTAAAATCCATATCGAGTCCGGCAATAATCACTCTAATTCCTTGATTGGCTAATTGAGTACACACATCCACCAAGCCATCGTCAAAAAACTGAGCCTCGTCAATTCCTATCACATCCACTTCGCCCGACATGAGCAATATACTTCCCGACGATTCAACAGGTGTAGATCGTATGGCTGTTTTATCATGCGATACTACTTCATCGTCAGAATAACGAGTGTCAATTTTAGGCTTAAAAATCTCAACTTTTTGCTTTGCAAAATTGGCACGTTTTAATCGTCGGATTAACTCTTCAGTTTTGCCCGAAAACATTGAACCGCAAATAACCTCAATACTACCGCGTTTTTGCTGAATGGGATGATTTTGCTCGAAATATATCATAGTAATTTACTGAAAATTAGGATTGTTTGTTTCTTTTTTCTTCTTTATATCGTACCTTTACAGCCGTTTTTAAGTTTGTTTTCTTTGCAATTAAAAATTATTCTTTGCAAAGGTAAAAAAATAACAAAGAGACAATCTGTTTTTATAAAAAAAGATATGAACATGTTTGATAATAATAATGCCACATTATGAAACTTTTTGTAGTGCCAACTCCCATCGGAAATCTTGAAGACATGACTTTTCGTGCCATTCGGGTGTTAAAAGAAGCTGATTTAATTTTGGCTGAGGACACACGTACAAGTGGCTTTTTACTTAAGCACTTTGAAATTAAAACACCCATGCAATCGCACCATAAATTTAACGAACATAAAACGGTAGAAAACATAGTGCAGCGTATAAAAAACGGACAAGTGGTAGCTCTTATTTCGGATGCAGGAACACCAGCAATTTCCGATCCCGGCTATTTGGTTGTTCGTCAATGCGTAGATAACGATATTGAGGTTGAATGTTTGCCTGGTGCCACAGCTTTTGTGCCTGCATTGGTGTCTTCTGGACTTCCAAATGACAGATTTTGTTTCGAAGGTTTTTTACCACAAAAAAAGGGCAGACAAACCAAAATTAACGAATTGTCAACCGAACAACGAACAATGATTTTTTACGAATCACCATTTCGGTTAGTTAAAACACTTACTCAGCTGGCCGATGTCTTCGGAAAAGACAGAAAGGCATCTGTTTCACGCGAAATATCTAAGGTTTTTGAAGAGACAAAACGTGGCACTTTGGCTGATTTAAGCCATTACTACACAGAACATAACCCCAAAGGAGAAATTGTGGTTATTGTTGCAGGATTTCAAGAATAACATTACCTTTGCACTCGGAAATTTAGCATGATTTTTAAAGTTTTTTCAGTTCTAAATTTTCAGTCCACCCAATTTTTCCACCTATAAATACGCCTTTTGGTATGAAACCGATTACTTTAATTTATACTGTTTTGTTTGTTTTCGTAGTATCATGTGGAAAACAATCAGCTGATTACCGCGCTTTACAAGCTCAAAATGATTCATTGATGAATGCCAAAATAAAACTTCAACAGGAAGTGGATGGATATTTTTCGGCCATGAATCAAATTGAACAAAATATCGAGAAAATTAAAGATACTGAGAATGTTATCTCTATACAACCGGTAGGTAAGGATTTAAGTGAAGATGTCCGTAATAAAATTAACGAAGACATGACTTATTTGTACGATATGCTCAAAGCAAACAAACAGGAATTAGCACGTCTTAAATCAAAACTTAAGAAAAGCGCATTTAAGTCTTCGCAATTAGAACAAACAATTATTAAGCTTACCAAATCGCTCGAAGAAGAAACCACAAAAGTGGCACTGTTACACGAAGAACTTGCAAAAAAGGACTCGCTAATTGTGAAACTCGATACTCAAATGACCCGCATGGACAAAGATATCGAGGTATTAAAGGTGGAAAATAAAACAAAAGACAACAAAATAAAAGAACAAGAGGAGACAATTCATACTGCATGGTATGTATTTGGTACTTTGAGTGAGCTTAAACAACAAAAAATTGTCACTACTGATGGTATTTTTAGCCAACAACGTGTACTTCAACGTGATTTTAATAAAAATTATTTTGTTAGAATAGATGCTAGAAATACCAAATCAATTCCTTTGTACTCTTCACATGCCAAGATTCTAACAAATCATCCAAAATCGTCGTACACGTTGGAAAAGGAAAATGGCAATTTTGTACTTTTAATTGTTGATTCTGACGAATTTTGGAGTGTAAGCAAATATCTGGTTATTGAGGTTGAATAAATCAAATGCAATATTTGAAAAAAAAACAATGCGTTTTCCTTTCTTAGGAAAGCGCATTGTTATTTGTAATTAGCTTTGTATCTTAAAAACTAATAATTTAAGCAATTCAAAAAAATAACTATAAATTATGAATTACAAATACATTTTTCTTGATCTCGATGATACAATCTGGGATTTTCATGCAAATACAAAATTAACTTTGAATGAAATATACGAAACCAGAAATTTAGGAGATTATTTCGACAGTTTTGAGCAATACTTTGCTATCTATTCTAAACGAAATCTTGAACTATGGGAACTTTATGGCAGATCTGAAATAACCAAAGAAGCGCTTTCATTTGAACGATTCTTACACCCGCTACGTGAGGTTGGTGCTGCTAATGATGAACTTGCACTGATTATGGGAAAGGAATACCTCGAAATGCTTCCAACCCGAACGGCTTTAGTTCCTCACGCATTAGAATTGTTAGATTATCTGGCTCCAAAGTACCCGCTAACCATTGTCTCAAACGGGTTTATCGAAGTCCAGTACCGCAAATTGAAAAATTGTACTTTAGATCATTATTTTTCACATGTTGTATTATCGGAAGAAGCAGGAGCGTTGAAACCTGATAAACGGATTTTTGAACACGCTCTGCAACTCAATGGTGCTAATGCCTCAGAAACCATTATGATTGGCGATAGCTACGAAGCTGATATACTTGGCGCACAAAATGCAGGAATTGATCAAATTTATTTTCGATACAGCAAAACTAATCCAAATCAACGGGCTACATTTACGGTTGACTCAATTAGAGAGATTATAAAAATTTTATAAGTATAAATTACAGGGTTAGAAATTTAATTTAAGTAGCATGAACAATTTAATGTCGTAAAATGCGAACAATATAATTATCAGAATGCTGTTCTGCCGCTTGGCTTGCCAAGAAAGGCACAACGGCGCTATGACACAAAGAAAACATACTCTTGGCGACTTTGTTTCATAGTGTCTTAGCGTTCTAAATACGACATTATATTTATCACATTACTAGTGTTCGTTTTGTCCTATAAAAAAAAGGAATTGCCCAATATAGCAATTCCTTTTTTAATATTATATAATCAGATTATCTAACTCCTTCATAAATAAGTGTTTCTCTAATTTTTCTGTGAGCAGCATTATTATACCAATAATAGAGTTCAAACGTTTTTGTTGCTGGATTGTAATAGTTCATGGTCTTACCAGTTGATTCTTCTATATCTGTTTGACCATAAGCTGTAGCATAGGCTGGAATGAAAACTGTAACTTTATTAACAGTTTCTCCATTCACTACCATTGTCTGATCAGTAATAGTTATATCAGTTGGTATAGCACGGTCACCTGCATTTGACTTTTCAAGAACATTTGCGCCAATTGTGGCAAATTCAATACCAGAATAATCAAATGTTGAAGTTCCTAGACTAGGGTGAATAAAGTAACCTTTATCTTCATAAAGCCCATCCCATTGATTTTTAATCCCAATCTTAACAAATCCTTTTTTCAAGCTACTAATAGCATATTTGCTGTCGCTAATTGCTGAAATTTTAACAGCAAATATTGTAGTTTGGCCTATTAAACTTTTAGGATTAAATTTAATAGAAACATATCCTGTTGAAGATCCTGCCGGAATTATTACTTTTTTGTTTGCATTTAAAATTGTGATTTTAGTCAAATCAGGAAGTACAAGTCCTGCATCTTCAATGAATGACTTCATAATTCTATAATCAGTTGTGTCGTTATTT
>CAZEEB010000083.1:0-9221 GCA_964511245.1 uncultured Paludibacter sp. | reverse complement strand
AGATGATTATTTCGGCCATCAAAGGAATTGTACCGGATGAAAATCTGATTGTTTCTGACTACTTTGAATTTGTTTACGGAGTTCCAAAAGACAATATCGCAGTACTGGCAGGGCCTTGTCACGCCGAGGAAGTTGCTTTGGAGCGTCTTTCCTACCTGACTATTGCAAGTAGTTCGCGCGACATTGCCCGCCACCTGGCTCAGCGTTTCACAACAAATTTTATTCATACTTCGATAAGCGATGATGTGATGGGAATTGAGTTTTCATCTGTAATGAAGAATATTTATTCTATAGCTTCGGGAATTTGTCATGGTTTGAAATACGGTGACAATTTTCAGGCTGTGTTAATATCGAACGCCATACAGGAAATAAACCGCTTTTGCAACGCTACAAACCCTATGCACCGCGACATCAACGAACCGGCCTATCTGGGTGACCTGTTGGTGACTGCCTATTCTAAATTCAGTCGTAATCGACTTTTCGGAACAATGATTGGTAAAGGTTATTCCGTAAAAACAGCTCAATTGGAAATGGAAATGATTGCGGAAGGCTATTATGCTACCAAAACTATTCACGAAATCAATGAAAAATACCACGTGGATATGCCTATTGTGGATTCGATTTACGAAATACTGTACAACCGTTGTTCACCGATTATGGAAATCAGAAAATTATCAGAAAAACTCAAGTAATTTACAATTTATTCATTTACAATTTACGATTAAAAACAAATATGTCTTGAACGAAGTGAATAAATATCAATTAATATCGTGAGCGAAGCGAGCTAATATCAGCAAAGCAATTTATCAAACTATTAAAAATATAATGGAAACTATCAAATTATCTATTGACAAAGCATTCGGATTTGTGTCCGAAGAGGCTGTTGCTGCTTACAAAAGCAAAGTGAATGAAGCTAATGCATCGTTGCATGCTGGCAGCGGAAAAGGAAGTGACTTTTTAGGTTGGTTGAATCTTCCGACTTCAATTGACGAAGCATTTTTGAGCGACATTGAAAACACCGCTAAAATTCTGCGCGACAATTGCGAAGTGGTAGTTGTAATCGGTATCGGAGGAAGTTACCTCGGCGCCAAAGCGGTTATCGACGCACTCTCGAACAGTTTCGACTGGCTGCAAACTGAGCGCAAAGCTCCTGTTGTGGTTTATGCCGGACAAAATATCGGTGAAGATTATCTGTATGAACTTCAGGAATTGTTGAAAAACAAGAAATTCGGTATCATTTCTATCTCTAAATCAGGAACTACTACCGAACCCGCACTTGCATTTCGTCTGCTGAAAACCCAACTGGAACAACAACAGGGAAAAGCTGCTGCACAGAAACTGATTGTAGCTGTAACCGACAAAGCACGTGGTGCATTGTGTACGCTGGCTGTTCAGGAAGGTTACAAAACCTATGTAATTGAAGATAATATCGGTGGTCGTTACTCGGTACTTACTCCGGTAGGATTGCTTCCAATAGCTGTTGCAGGTTTTGATATCCGCCAACTGGTGGCAGGTGCAGTGACAATGGAAAATAAATGCGGACTGGAAACTTCGTTCGAAGAAAATCCCGCTGCTCAGTATGCTGCCGTTCGTAATGAACTTTACAAAAGCGGTAAGAAAATTGAAATTATGGTTAACTTTCACCCAAAAATGCATTATGTATCGGAATGGTGGAAACAGCTTTACGGAGAAAGTGAAGGAAAAGATAATCTGGGTATTTTCCCTGCTTCGGTAGACTTCACAACCGACTTGCACTCTATGGGACAATGGATTCAGGAAGGCGAACGCACCATTTTCGAAACCGTTATTTCGGTAAAAGAAAGTAACTATAGCAAGATTTTCCCGAACGATGACAGCAACTTAGACGGTTTGAACTTTCTTGCAGGAAAACGCGTGGACGAAGTAAACAAAATGGCCGAATTGGGTACTATGATTGCTCACATTGATGGTGGAGTACCAAATCTGAAAATCGAGTTACCCAAACTGAACGAATATCACCTGGGCGAATTACTATATTTCTTCGAAAAAGCCTGCGGTATCAGCGGTTATGTTTTGGGAGTAAATCCATTTGATCAACCAGGAGTTGAAGCTTATAAGAAAAACATGTTTGCACTGCTGGAAAAACCGGGTTTCGAAGTTGAAACTAAGGCAATTAAAGCTCGAATTTAAAATTAAAAAAACATCTGCACTGTATAATGCAGATGTTTTTTTTAGAATTACTTTGAAATTGGAATTATCAGTTTAGGCTTCCTTATTGGCGTTCGAATAACTAAACTGACTGAATTATTATTTAAAGTTCCACCGTCAAAACTAGCATCTGAAACTAAGGTAAAAGTTATTCGAGAATCAAGAGATTGCTTAATTGCAACATATTTGAATGGAAAATAAAGGTTTATAATATCACTTTTGAAAATAAATTTTCCAATAGAATAATTTGAGAGCGAAGAATTAAAAACAGAATCCAATGAATTCTTTTTTGGTAGTAGAAGTTTTGTTGAAGTAGTGTCAGAAAGCGTTATATAATAACTTGTTAAGTGATTTGTAATCCCATTAAGTAAAATTCTAAAAGTAACAGTATCTCCAACATTGATTGAATCAAGCTGATAAACGCTTGCCATATCCGTAATATATGTAAAAATACTATCTTTAGAATTTAATTGCGGTTGGGTTACCATTAATATTTGTGGAGTACTATTTGATGAACTATTCAAATTACAACTTGAAAAGAAAATAGTAAATAAAATTATGAGCAGAATAGCTGAAGATTTCATGACAATTAGATTTTGAATTTGAAACATTGTTGCATAATTATACAACATTAACGTTTAAATTAAATTTAAATTATGTGCAAAATTACAAAATATATACCAATTATAGTTTATAATAGCTAAAATAAATAAAAAATAATTGTGGAAATTTAAATATATTATCAAACTTATTAAATAATTTAACATTTAGCTAAATTTTTGACTCGTTATATCTAACTAAATATTTTAAATAATATTTAGTCACAAATTAAAGAAAAAATGACATTAATTGTAAAATATGACTGCTTCAAATAAAATTTTCAATTAAGTAGAATCAAAATAATAAATTGTAAGTTACAAAAACTGTATCTTTGCAAAAAACCAAAAAACAATGTTTTCAAAAGAGATAGAAAAATTTATTTTGAATAAAAATTATCCAACATTTAATCCAAAGGCTGTGTTTTTCGATATGGATGGAGTAATTTATGATTCGATGAAAAGTCATGCATCGGCTTGGACAAGGGCAATGAATGAATCAGGATTGCCGTTTACTGACTATGATGGGTATATGAATGAAGGCAGAACAGGAGCTTCAACCATCGATGGAGTTTTCAATAAAGTTCATGGCCGCAATTCGACAGATAATGAAAAACAAGCAATATATAGTTTAAAATCAAAATATTTTGAAGCTCAAAGTAAAACTGAAACGATGCCATTTGCTTTTGAGCTTTTAACAAAAATAAAGAAGCAAAATATTGAAATTTTCCTTGTTACCGGTTCGGGTCAAGCTTCGTTACTTGGTACATTAGATAAAAATTTTCCAGGTATATTCCACGAAGAAAAAATGGTTACTGCATTTGATGTAAAATTTGGAAAACCACATCCCGAACCATATTTAATTGCATTAAAAAAATCAAATCTAAATCCCTGGGAAGTGATGGTAGTTGAAAATGCTCCACTTGGCATTGAATCTGCTACTACTGCCGGTTTGCTTACCATAGCTGTAAATACCGGACCATTAGATTCTAAAATTTTAATTGAATCAGGTGCAAGTTTTGTTTTTGAGGGGATGAAGGATTTATATGAAAATTGGAACAAAATTATCATTCACTAATTTTTATTAAAACGCAAAATATCAGCATATTATGCAAATAATTAAATATCCCGAAAAGGAAAAATGGCAAGAAATTCTTAAACGACCCGTTTATGATACTCAAACTTTGTTCAATAAAGTAAAGGAAATACTTGACGATGTGCGTTCACGAGGTGATAAAGCACTGAAAGAAATAACGTTGAAATTT
Source organism: uncultured Paludibacter sp. (assembly GCA_964511245.1). Taxonomy (GTDB): domain Bacteria; phylum Bacteroidota; class Bacteroidia; order Bacteroidales; family Paludibacteraceae; genus Paludibacter. Next base: position 5,173 of record CAZEEB010000083.1, on the reverse strand, counting down.
GACAACGTCAATATCGAAAATCTAGAAGTTACAACAGAGGAAATTGCAGATGCTGAAACATGGATTTCTCCAAATTTAAAACAAGCCATTGAAATGGCACGGCGTAATATATGGAAATTCCATTCGGAGCAACAACAAGAATATCCTGAAATTCAAACCTCACCCGGCGTATTTTGTTGGCAAAAAGCTGTAGCAATTGAAAAAGTTGGATTATATATTCCTGGTGGTACTGCTCCATTGTTTTCAACAGTTTTAATGTTAGCAATACCTGCTCAAATAGCTGAATGTAAAGAAGTTATACTTTGCACACCACCCAATAAAGAAGGAAAAATTCACCCTACTATACTTTACGCTGCAAAAATTGCGGGTGTACATCGGATTTTTAAAATAGGTGGATCGCAGGCCATTGCGGCTATGGCTTATGGAACTGAAACAATTCCAAAGGTGTATAAAATTTTTGGTCCAGGAAATCAATATGTTACAGCTGCTAAACAATTAGTTTCATTGTGTGATGTAGCTATTGACATGCCTGCCGGTCCATCGGAAGTTGAAATTATTGCCGACGAAACATCCATACCAGCTTTTGTAGCTGCCGATTTACTTTCACAAGCCGAACATGGAGTTGATAGTCAATCAATTTTAATAACTGTTTCTGAGAAAATCATTGATCCTGTTATAGAGCAAATTGATAAACAGCTGGAAGTACTACCAAGCAAAGAAATTGCAAAAAAAGCATTGGAAAACAGCAAAATAATTTTGGTTAAAACGCTGGAAGAGGCAGTTGAAATGACAAACGAATATGCTCCTGAACATCTGATTATATCAACTCGATATTTTATGGGTGTATCACAAAATATAATAAACGCGGGCTCAGTATTTTTAGGGAATTATTCGCCAGAAAGTGCTGGCGATTATGCATCGGGAACAAATCATACTTTGCCCACAAATGGCTATGCAAAAGCTTATAACGGAGTAAATATGGATAGTTATGTTCGAAAAATAACTTTTCAGCAATTGAGCAAAGAGGGACTTACAAATTTGAGTAATGCCATAACATTAATGGCTGAAAACGAAGAGCTACAAGCACATAGTAATGCGGTAAAAGTGCGATTGGAAGAAATTGAGGATGAAGAACCATTTGACAATTGCAAAAGAAGGTAATCTGATAGTGAATCTTTCAAATTTGAATAAATGAATAAAATTAACAACATATGATTTTAGAAAATTTATTGCGAAAAAACATCGTATCACTTGAAGCTTATTCATCTGCCCGTGACGAATTTAAAGGTGAAGCTTCAGTGTTTTTAGATGCCAATGAAAACCCCTATAATGAGCCTTTTAATCGATATCCAGATCCGCTTCAATGGAAATTAAAAGAACAAATATCGAAAATAAAAAAAATACAGCCTGAAAATATTTTTTTGGGTAATGGTAGTGATGAACCAATTGATTTGCTTTATCGTGCAATTTGCGAACCACGCATTGATAATGTTGTTGCCATAGAGCCTACCTATGGCATGTATAAGGTTTGTGCTAATATTAACGATGTGGAATACCGAAAGGTTTTACTCGATGATAAATTTGATTTTACAGCCGACAAAATCTTATCAATTACTAATTTTTACACAAAAATTATTTGGCTTTGCTCACCAAACAATCCAACTGGTAATAGCCTTAATCACTCTGAAATAATTAAACTTATTGAAAATTTTGATGGAATAGTAGTTTTAGATGAAGCCTATATAGATTTTTCAAAACAAAGTTCATTTGCTAAGAAACTGGATTTATATTCAAACCTGGTAATTTTACAAACCTTCTCAAAAGCTTGGGGAAGTGCTGCAATTCGGCTCGGAATGGCATTTGCTTCAGTTGAAATAATTAATATTTTAAATAAAATAAAATACCCATACAATATAAATATTTTAACACAAGAACAGGCTTTAAAAACTATTGAAAAATGGGATCAAGTCAAAAAATGGGTACAAATTCTGTTGAACGAAAGGGAAAAATTAATTCAAGAACTTGAAAAACTCTCAATTGTTCAACACATTTATCCTACCGATTCAAATTTTGTACTTGTAAAAGTCAAAAATGCCAATGAAACTTATAATTACCTGGTTGATAACGGAATAATTGTCAGAAACCGTTCTTCTGTTTCCCTGTGTCAGGGCTGCCTAAGAATCACAGTCGGTACTACAACCGAAAATAAAGTTCTAATTGACCAGCTAAAAAAAAATTTGCTAACAGTTTAATTAAAATCATTTTTTTTGTACTTTTGCACAAAAATTAAATAAATGTGCAGCTTTTCTGCTAAAACCCCTACTACAAAATTAAAAAATGAGTAAAATTAGGATTAACAGTTTCGAAGAATTAGAACAATTTATTGGTAAAGAAATTGGTGTGTCAGATTATATTACTATTACCCAAGAGCAAATAAATCTATTTGCAGATGCCACTTTGGATCATCAATGGATACATGTAGATTCGGAACGAGCAAAAATTGAAAGTCCATTTAAATCAACTATAGCCCATGGCTATCTTAACATATCAGTGCTCCCATACTTATGGGAACAAATAGTGGAAGTTAGGAATTCAAAACTAACAGTGAATTATGGTATTGAAAACCTAAGATTTAACCAACCAGTTTTGGTAAATAGTCAAATAAGGGTTCATGCAAAATTAAAATCATTGAAAAACTTGAGAGGAATTTCAAAAGCAGAAATTGAAGTTAGTATGGAAATTAAAGATAATAAAAAATCTGCATTGGATGGTACAATTGTTTTTTTATATCATTTCGTTTAAAATTTAATTAACGAAATTCTGAGCTTATTGTTAATTTAATCTCAGATTAGCAAAAAAAATTAGCAAAAAAAACATAAATCAACTTGATTTCTCATTTTTTCTTGTAAAAATGGAAATCAAGTTGTATTTTTACAGTACTATATCAAAATAAAAAAAACTAATTATTATGAACCACTTACTGTTTATCGATGCTCCTGTAATTATTGTTGTCGCTTTAATTTTTTTACTTTTATTTGGTGGCAAAAAAATTCCTGAATTAATGAAGGGTTTAGGAAAAGGTGTACGAAGTTTCAAAGAAGGATTGAATGAGATTGAAAATGAAATTAAGGTTGATTCAACAGAAACTGCCAAAGAACAAACTAAAGAAACACCTAAAGCTTCGAAAAAAACTTCTGTAAAAAAAACGAATGAACAGGTCTAATGACAATGAAATGACATTTTGGGATCATTTGGATGATCTTCGAAATACTCTTTTTAGGATTGCTGGATTTGTTGGATTGACATCCATTGTTTTTTTTGCATTTATGAAAGACATTTTCAATATCGTGGTACTTGCACCATCACGAAATGATTTCTTTTTATATCAATGGTTTAACGATTTAAGCAAAAAAATACCTTACTTTCCTGAATTTATAAGCGGATCATTCAACGTGAAGGTAATAAATATAAATTTGGCTTCACAATTTCTAGTACATTTAACTTCTTCGCTTTGGTTTGCACTTGTTTTTAGTTTTCCATTTGTTATTTATCAGTTCTTTTTATTTATCAAACCTGCACTTTATGCCAATGAAAGAAAAAATGCCGGCGGTGTTTTTTTATTTGGTAATTTATTGTTTTATTTAGGAGTTTCTGTAGGTTATTTATTTCTTTTTCCATTGACATTAAGGTATTTAGCAGGTTATCAGCTGAGTAAATATATTGAACAAAGCGTATCACTAGATTCATATATGAATACGTTCCTCATGGTTTGTTTTTTTATGGGTTTGGTTTTTGAATTACCAATAATTGCTTGGTTTTTATCACAAATGGGCATTCTATATCGCGACTTCTTTAACAAATACAGAAGCCATGCATTTTTTTCATTATTTGTAATTGTGGCTATATTTTCGCCTACAGGTGATCCACTTACTATCATGTTGTTTTTTATACCCATTTATGCGCTGTGGGAAATGAGTGCTTTTGTGGTAAAAAAGAAACCTGAAGAAATTGAAGAATAGATATATATTAATTTACTGTGCGAATTATATTAAATTCAACTTATATTAAATTTAAATCTTATGAAAAGACGTGATTTTTTTAAATCGGCCGCATTGGTAGGTCTTGCAACCGTTGTAAAAACTAATGTTTTTGGTTCTACATTATCGGCTCCAACAAAAAATTCAGCTGTTGGTTCAGAGCCGGATTTAGTGGCTGTAATGGGTGGAGAACCTGAAGCTATGCTTTTGAGAGCCTTGAAAGAGTTTGGAGGCATTAAAAGCTTTGTAAAAAAAGGACAAAAAGTTGTTATCAAACCCAATATCGGTTGGGACAGAGCACCCGAACTGGCGGCCAATACCAATCCTGATTTGGTAGCTGCACTGGTTAAACAATGTAAAATTGCCGGAGCTTCGGAGATTATTGTTTTTGACCATACCTGCCACGATTGGAAAAAAAGTTATAAGAATAGCGGTATTGAGGATGCTGTAACCGAAGCCGGAGGCAAAATGGTTCCCGGAAATGATGGTTCGTATTACCGCGATGTGGAAATTCCAAATGGAGTGAAAATGAAAAGTAATAAAATTCATCAAGCCATTCTGGACTGCGATGTATGGTTTAACGTTCCGGTTTTGAAACATCACGGTGGTGCCAAAAACTCCATTTCGATGAAAAACCTGATGGGAATTGTGTGGGACAGAAAGACTTTCCACTTGAATGATTTGCATCAGTGCATTGCCGATATTGCGACTCACTCTAAAAAACCGGCTCTGAATATAGTTGATGCGTATCGTATTATGAAATCGAACGGTCCGCAGGGAAAATCGGAAGCCGATGTGGTAATGCTCAAATCGCTCATCGTTTCACCCGATTTTGTGGCTGCCGACACTGCTGCATTAAAGTTGTTTTCACAAGTTCAACCTACTGATATTAAGGATGTTCGTCACATTGGACTTGCCGAAAAATCTCACGTTGGAACAATGAATCTTGATAAATTAAACGTGAAACGGATTAAAATGAATTAATCAAAAATTTATACCCAGTTTACATTACCCGATTTCCAATTAATGCATATCACATGCCATTGGAAATCGGGTATTGATTAATTGAAAATTTCTTTCTATGAAACAACTGCGCACAATAAGAATTGTACTTTCTCTTCTTTTCTTTTTACCGA
>CAZEEB010000082.1:0-9228 GCA_964511245.1 uncultured Paludibacter sp. | reverse complement strand
ATTCATAAAAGTCTTTCAGTCAAATACTTATTTTTTTAGCAATTACATTTTGAGCTAAATATTCAAACTTATTTCAATCAATTAGAGCAATTGGAACATTCATTTTTGTATGATTCATTGAACCAGCAGCAATGAGTGCAACTAATTTTTTGATTTTTATTTTCATGCTATTTTCAATTGCAAAATTAATCATTTAGCATACAAATCTTTGTATCTTTGCAAAAAGATTTAATATATAACTCTATTTTTAAGAACTTATGAATGATTTCATATCGAATAATTATGTACGAATAATTTTCAGTACCTTGGTTATTTATATATTTATTATATTGGCTATCAGGTTGTTTGGCAAAAAAGAACTTGCTCAACTTTCTGTAGTTGATATGGTTTTTATATTGTTAATAAGCAATGCGGTGCAAAATGCCATGGTTGGTCCAGATTCTACTCTTTCGGGAGGATTGGTAGCTGCAACTACGCTTTTTGTTGTAAATTACATATTGAAATTCCTTCAGTATAAATTCCCGAAGTTTGGAAAAATGGTACAAGGCGATGCAATTATGTTAATTTATAAAGGAAAAATAATGGATGAACATTTAAAAAAAGCTCAATTAACGATTGATGAACTCCTAGAAGCAGTACGTGAACACGGAGTTCCATCTGTGAATGAAGTCGATTTAGCCATTTTGGAAGTTGATGGAAACATCAGCGTACTTTCAAATGAATACCAGAAAAAAACATCAAAGAGGCGCAAAGCTCACAAAATTTTGAATAAATCGGAAGGATAAATTTTTTCAGGGTATTTTTTTGTTTTTTTATGACCATACCGAAAGTGTAATCCTTTTTTCATGTAAATTATCCACTCCAAATATTTAGCTAAAAAATGAATATAAAGCTCTGTAACGAAAAACAACTTCCTGAAATACTCGCTATTTTCAATGAAGCAATATTAAACTCTACGGCATTATACGATTACAAAATTCGTACTCTAGAAAATATAAAAGATTGGTACTCCGAAAAACAGATACACAATTATCCGATAATTGGAGCGTTTGATATTCAGGATAATTTATTGGGTTTTGCAACCTACGGTCAGTTTAGAATACGACCGGCTTACAAATACACAGTCGAACATTCAGTTTATGTTCGTATAGATAAGCGAGGGCAAGGTATTGCTAAAAATTTATTGCAAGAATTAATCGCTATTGCTAAGGCTCAAGATTATCATGTGATTGTAGGTGTGATTGATGCTTTGAATTTGACGAGTATAAAACTTCATGAAAAACAGGGTTTTAAATTGAATGGAATTATTAATGAAGTAGGCTATAAGTTTGGAAAATGGCTCGATGCAGCTTTTTATCAGCTCATCTTAGATAGTCCAAAATCTCCAAATGAAGAATGATAGGAAAAAAAATAAAACAAATTTAACTAAATAAAAATGAGAAGAACAGCTTTAATAACAGGAGCATCGAGTGGATTAGGTATCGAATTTGCCAAGATTCATGCTGCTAAAGGTGATAATTTGGTTTTAGTTGCACGTAGTAAGGACAAAATGAATTTACTAAAAACTGAAATAGAAAAACGTCATGATATAACGGTTTATGTAATTGGTTGCGATTTATCCAATCAGAATGCCGCAAAATCTGTATATGATGAACTGACTGCTCAAAAAATTCAGGTCGATTATTTGATTAATAATGCCGGATTTGGTGATTTTGGTATGTATACTCAGTGTAATTGGGCTAAACAATTGGAAATGATTAATGTCAATATCACATCCCTAGCACATCTTACTCGTCTTTTTTTACCATATATGGTTAAAAATAAGTATGGTCGAATATTAAATGTTGCCTCAACAGCTGCATTTCAGCCAGGTCCAACCATGTCGGTTTATTTTGCCTCAAAAGCTTTTGTACTTAGTTTTTCAGAAGCAATTGCCAACGAATTAAGTGCTACAGGTGTAAGCGTAACTGCTTTGTGTCCGGGTGCTACTGCAACTAGTTTTAAAGCTACAGCCATGCTGGATAGTAGTAATCTGTTTAAAGGAAAAGTGGCTGATTCAAAGGAAGTTGCAGAATTTGGTTACAAAGCAATGATGAAAGGGAAAACGGTTGCTGTTCATGGTTTAATTAATAGAATAATGGCAGAATCAGTACGATTTGCCCCTCGAAAAATTGTTACTGCCATTGCGCGGTTAAAATTAAAAGCGAAATAAAAAACCATTATTTAATAATCAGGAAGTAAATTATTAACTCAAATTTTCATGCTTAAATTGCTGATAATTAGAATTATAAGTTTAAATTCCGAAAAATTTAGATAAAGTTGTATAAATTATTTTTTCATTTTTTTTAATTAATTGACAAAATTGATTGATTTATAATAATATAACATTATCTTTGTCGGACATTAAAAACAATAATTATCAACAATGAGTAAAGGAACAGTAAAATTCTTCAATGAATCTAAAGGATTTGGATTCATCAGCGAAGATGGTTCAAAAAAAGAACATTTTGTACACATTTCAGGTTTAATTGATCAAATTCGCGAAGGCGATACAGTAGAATTCGACTTGCAAGAAGGAAAAAAAGGATTAAACGCCGTAAATGTAAAAGTAATTTAGTATATACTAATTGACTTTTTGTCACGTCTTAAAAGTCTACCAAGTTTATTGGTAGACTTTTTTTTGCTTATTAAAAAATGCATGATTAGTTAAATTTGCCAACAAATTTATAATTTTTCCACTGGCTTACAAAAAGTCCAATAACAACAATCGTAATCCCAATCCATTTCAATTGTGTTAATACTTCGCCTATAAAAAGCCAAGATAATATTGCAGTAAATACAGGTATCAGGTTCACAAATACATTTGTACGGCTAACTCCAACTTTGCGAACAGCTCCTGCAAATAGTACGAAAGCAATAACTGAAGCAAAAATAGACAGCATAACCAAAGCCAGAACCGACTGTGTACTTATTTTTATGTTTTGAACATTTGAATAATCTGTTAGAAAAAATGTTGGAATAAAGAAAAGTAGCCCAAACAAACTTTGATAGAAAATCACGGACATTGTATTATAATAAGTTGGAATTTTTTTCAAAATTGTAGCATAACAGATTGCTGAAAAAACGGCCATAAACATTAGTGCAACTCCAAATGGATTTGCATTTAATTGACCATTTCGTTCGTATATTACTAAAAATACACCCACAATCGAAATCATAATTCCCAGTATTATAGGCCAGCCAATTCGCTCACGAAGGAAAATAAAGGCAAATAATGGAGCAAAAAGTGGGATTGTAGAAATTATTACCGCCGCAGGTGTCGACTCGACTAATGTTAAACCAAATGTTTCGCCCACATAATACAGAAACGGTTCAAAAAGTGCTAAGAATAGAAAAAGTTTTATATCGCTTTTTCGTATCAGTTGAAATTGTTTAGTAAATTTCAAAACTACAAAAAGCAAAATAGAAGCCAAAATCAAACGTAAGCTAATTAATGTCATTGGAGGAAATGAAAGAATTGCCACCCGCGTCCAAATAAACGAGAATGACCAAAAAATCATCGAAAGCACAATGGCAAAGTATATTTTAAGGGATTTGAACATAAATCAGCAGTAAGTGGCAAGCAGTATAATGCAATTGTTTTATAAACGAATAACTTTCAAACTAGTTAACAATCTTACGAATCTTATTATGAATATCCGTCCACACTTCGTCAGTCATTTTTGCTCCCAACACTTCCACAACGTATCCTGAAACCAGAGAACCAATTTTTCCGCAAATTTCCAAGGAATAATCTTTAGCCAACCCATACAGAAATCCGGAAGCAAATAAATCACCTGCACCGGTTGTATCAATAGCATTTGCTAGTCGTGGTTTGACTTGAATTTGCGTATGGCCTGATTTAATATATGAACCATCCTTGCCTATTTTAACTATGGCAATGTCACAATGTTCAGAAATATGAATCAATGCTTCTTTAGGCTCTTTGCCTGTAAAAGCGCGTGCTTCTTCTTCATTTGCAAAAACAATATCCACATATTCTTTAATAATTTCAAGGAGGAAATCAAGATTTGCTTCCACTACATTATAACTTGCAAGATCGATGGATACCTTCAAACCGGCTTCTTTGGCCATTTTCACAGCTGTTCGAATCAAATCGTGATTCTGAACCAGATAGCCTTCAATATGAAAAATATCATATCCTTTAAACATATCAAGTTTTAAATCATCGGCTTCCAGTTCGCAGGCAGCTCCCAAATAAGTGCAAAGTGTACGTTCACTATCGGGTGAAACCAATACAATACAACGCCCTGAAGCTGTTTCGCTGTATAATAGATGAGGTTCAACTCCATTATTTAAAGAATCATTAGTAAAAAACAATCCAATATCATCTTTTCCTATTTTGCCTACAAAACCTGCATTTAATCCAAGCTTTGTGATGCCATTTATTGTATTTGAAGCTGAACCACCGGTAGCCATAATCTTGTTATATTGACTAAGGGCTTTACTAATTTGTTCCGAACGTTCTGTATTTATAAGTTGCATACCGCCTTTCAGAAGATTTAATGACGATAAAACTTCATCGTTTTCTATTTGCAATAAGATGTCTGTCAGGGCATTACCCATTCCTAATACTTTTTTCATAAAATATATTCTCGTTTTTTCTGCAAAGATATTGCATATTTCAATAAAAGCTATTACTTTTGCAACGCATTTGACAAAAATGTGAACAAAAAATTCTTCCTTAGCTCAGTTGGTTAGAGCATCTGACTGTTAATCAGAGGGTCCTTGGTTCAAGTCCAAGAGGGAGAGCAATAAAAAACACTAATCAGCTAAATTACAGCTTGTTAGTGTTTTTTTTTATTACCGCAATTTGCAGCCCTAATTGTTGTAATTTTTCTTTGTTCCTAGTTTTTTTAATTCAATAGGTTTTTGCTGTAAAAGTGGAGTTTGTTCAAAGTCCCATGTTTCTTCAAAATCCCAATTTGCCTTAAGTGTTAGTTTTTTAGGATAATAAAAAACTTGTTCAGGCTGTTTGTGAGTTAAAAACTCTCCTACATCCCAAATTCCATTCCCATTTTCGTCAATAAACATTCTTAAATAATAACTTCCTGGTCGTAAATATTCGAAAATTGTTCCTTTTTCTATAGCCGGCTTAGTGGCTAGAACTTCATCTTTTAAATTAAGAATTTGAAATACTGCTTTCGGATTGAACTTGCTTAAGAATAATTTCACACTAGAGTATTCATCAAGTGAACGAATTTTGAAATCGTTAATTATCTTGTTATTGGACTTGTTATATATGCTAGTAAATGCTGCTGAATCAATTCTCAATTGATAGCTTTTTTCCGGAAGCCATTTATAATTTATTCCGAAATTGATTTTTGTTGAATCCAATTGTCGCCACTTATAAGAAATTTGTTTGTAAGTGCTATCAATTTTTTGATATAATTTTATTTTTGTCAAATCAAATTGAAGTAGTGGGGCTTCAAAACTAAAATCTAAAGAGTTAAATATATCGAAAGGATTTGATAAATTTGTATTAAATTTTAATACTTCTTTTTTGGTAGTAGATTTTGTACTTCTTGATTTTAAATTTGTAAGCAGTTTTCTAAATACCACATTAATTGTATCTGTAACTGGTTTCAAATTTAAAGTTGAATCTGATTTGAGATAAGTCAGTTTAAATTGCAATGTATCCTTTTTCCAAATAGTTGAATCTGTTATCCAGTAAGTTAAACTATCATTTTTTAATTTTTTTTGCAAAATAAATTTATTATCCCAATTAAAATTTATGGCTTTTAATTCCGGTTGAACTACCGATGGGGTGTTAAAAAATAAGTTAAACATAAATGGTTCTTTTCGTTCATATTTCACAAAATACTGACGTTTTCTGTTTTCTTTGAATAATTTAAAAACCAGATTATCAGGTAAATAATGTGTACCCATATAGCTATGTATACTATCAATTTGTGTCGAATCTTTCCATATTGTATCCCGCATTTGTTCTATACGGAAGGTGGGATTAATTAACGAATCTGAAAAAGCAAGAGTTTCGCCCTGCTGATAGAAATAATCGTGATTTGCATCCCCCAATGCGAAAATTTTATATTTCCCTTTTTTGATATTACTTATTGTGAATCTACCGGTTTCATCCGTTCTAGCAATACGAAGAAACGGTTTTTTGAAAAATACCGAATCTGAGTTCTCTGAATAAATTCCTACAATTATACCCGATAATGGATTTAAATCTTCGGCATTTAATACATAGCCTGAAATTTTAAGTGTATCAATTTGATTTCCGGTTGAAAATGAAAATTGAAAGTTTTTTAATGCGTTTTTTTCATTTAAATCTACTATTCCATTTCCAAAATTTATTGTGTATGTAGTACTGTCAATAAGCGATTCGTTGAAATTTACTACAATATTTTTTCCATACGATTTTACATCTGGAGGCTTAAGTTGTGGTGGTGAAATTATAATATTTTCATTTGGTTTTTCAATTGAAACCATTTCGTCAAAATCAATCTGTATTAATTTCTTTTTAAAATTTAATGACCCATTCATTGGAATGGACTTCAATACTTTGGGTGGATTTATATCTTTAGGACCACCGGTAGGTCCTTGTCCTCTGTTTGCACATGCATAAACTAAAGTGCTGATAATCAAACATACAGAAATATATTTGAGAGTTTTTATATTCATAACTATGAAAAGTAACTATTGTAAGAAATAAAAGTTAAATACATATATTTTAATTGCTTTATGCGTTTACAGTCAGTACTTTATGTCCAATCCGACATCGTAAACATTTTTTATTATCGCAATATTGTTTTTTTAGTTGAAGAAAAGCTTGTGAATCGTATGCCGAATTTGAAGTTAAACCTATTTCACTCCATTTCAAAATAATTGAATTTTGTTCCGACGGTAATTGTTCCAGAATTTGTAAAGCCTTTTCTTTAAGTAATTCATCGTTTTTATATGAAGCAAAACAAAATAAGAATGGTACTATAGTGTTGATTATAATACTATTAACAGAGTTTTTGCCTAGATTCTTTTTTTTATATACGCTTTCAACTTCAAACAAGTAATGATTACTCCAATATGCCGAGGGTTCACAATTAAACAAATTTCTTAAATAGTCAATTTCAGGATGTTCAACAATTTTTGAAAAAAGCTTTGAAGATGAATGAATTAGCGAAGCGAATTGAGCAATTCGAATGTGTGGAAAATTGTCTGGTCTAAGCCGTAATAGTTTCCATTGCGATGCATCCATTGGTTTCAGATTAAATTTTGATTTTAAAAATTGGTATTCATTTTCTAGTTTTTTTAAATACAAATCTGTAATATTTGATTTTAGTAAATCTGCCTGCCCAAAAAGTAAAGCTTCTATTTGAAGGATGTTATTTTTGTGTTTAGCTAAAATGGAGATGGGTATTGATTTTGCCAAACTTTCAAATGCCTGACTATTAGTGCTAAATCCAAAACTCCGCGCAAGAATGATATAAAATGCTTCTTCCCAATGATGATTATTTTCAGTCAAAAGCGTATCAATGACACTCATTTTTTGCTCTAATCGCTCTATTAACAATGCATTTTTCCAACTTTGTATAAAAAATGAAGGTATGCTTGCTATTTTATCTTCACATGGAATCCATTTCGAATGGTTAAGTAATTGCTTGTAATTTAGTTCAATTTGTGGAGAATATTCAAGTTTAATTTGTGGAATATATTCATTATCAAATTTTTGAACTTCAGAATCAATGTTTTTTACAACATGTAAAATTACATTATTATAAGCTTTATCAATATGATGATTGTGTTTAAACCAGTCGGATGAAGATATGTGAATTTCAATATTTCCAGCCCATATAGTGTTTCCAATTTTTATTTTTGCATTGAAAAAATCGGGTCCTGCATCAGTATTTAATCTTCCAACATCAATAATTTCAATTCTTTGACCATCAGTTGTTTTAAGGGTATGAGTATTAAAAAGTTTATTTTGCCATACGTAGTGCAGAATTGATTCTTTCATAAATTTATTTTCACACTTTATGTTTTAAGTACTTAAAAACGCATACAAAGATAGAACTTTTGAATTAATATTGAAATCATTTAATTAAAACCATTTTTGAAATTAGAATTGATTGTTTTTTGAATTGTATCATAATAAGTTATAACACTTTATTTTGTTCTTATCATTTTTTTTACTTTAAAAAAATAAGTTTTACTGTGCTTTTATCCAATTTTTTATTGTATATTTGTATGTTTTTTTTGAAAGTAATAATAAAATGCATTTATTGATAAAGACGATATTTAAACAATTGAAATTAAATAATATAAAATAAAAATGAGCGAAGAAGAAAAAGCTAAAAATACTGCCAGTGAGAATTATGGTGCAAGTAGTATTCAAGTGTTGGAAGGTTTGGAAGCAGTGCGTAAGCGCCCTGCAATGTACATTGGTGATATTGGTGTAAAGGGTTTACACCATTTAGTTTACGAAGTTGTTGATAATTCTATCGATGAAGCTCTGGCCGGACATTGCGACAATATTCAGGTGTTTATTAATGAAGACAATTCAATCACGGTTATCGATAACGGTCGTGGTATTCCTGTTGATTTTCATGAAAAAGAAGGCAAATCGGCATTAGAAGTTGTTATGACAGTGCTTCATGCCGGTGGTAAATTTGACAAAGACAGCTATAAAGTATCCGGTGGTTTGCATGGTGTGGGTGTTTCGTGTGTAAATGCGCTTTCTACTGATTTACGTGTTGAAGTTTCACGTAATGGTAAATTGTATATGCAGGAGTACCAATGTGGAATTCCTAAATTTCCGGTAAAAGAAATTGGAACTTCTACTACCAACGGAACAAAAACAACATTCCTTCCGGATAATACCATTTTTATTGAGTCTGTTTATAAATATGATATTTTGGCTAATCGTTTACGTGAATTAGCTTATCTGAATGCTGGCATTACTTTGACATTGACCGACAAACGCAATTTGACTGAAGATGCTGAATTCAAATCAGAAGTGTTTCACTCCGAAGAGGGATTAAAAGAATTTGTAGAATATATTGATGAGGCGCGTGAAAAACTTATTGAAAGTGTAATCCATATCAATACTGAAAAAAATGGTATCCCTGTCGAAATAGCCATGACTTACAACACTTCGTATAACGAAAATATACATTCCTATGTAAATAACATCAACACTATCGAAGGTGG
>CAZEEB010000081.1:0-9284 GCA_964511245.1 uncultured Paludibacter sp. | reverse complement strand
TGAAAAGAAAGTAGAATTAGAATTAAAAAAATCGCATGAAGAATTAAAACGATTTGCAGCTCATATTCAGACCGTTCGCGAAGATGAGCGGGTTTTATTAGCAAGGGATATTCATGATGATTTAGGTCAAATACTAATAGCTATGAAAATAGATTTGGGACTATTGAAGCAAAGCGCTTTAAAATCAATTCATTCAGATGATATTAAAGACGTAGCAATCAAATTTGACAACCTTAAAGAAATGCTTAATAAAACACTCCTTTCGGCGCGACGCATAATGACCGAACTTCGTCCAGAAGTACTTGATATGGTTGGTTTTAGCGAAGCTCTGAACCAACACCTTAATAGTTTTTCGGAACGTTATTCAATAAAAACTAATTTTGAAAACAATGTAAAGGATATTAAAATAAACTCACAAAAATCTGTTGCATTGTACCGGATAGCCCAAGAATCGTTAAATAATATAGCTAAACATGCCAAAGCCTCTCTTGTAAACGTTTATATTTCAGCAGACCAAGAATTTTTGACATTTAAAATTGAAGATAATGGAATAGGATTCGATGTTCACGAAAAAAAACACATTGATTCTTTCGGTTTATTGGGTATTAAAGAGCGAGTTTTGTTACTCGAAGGAAAGTTAAATATTTCAAGCACCATAGGCAAAGGCACTAAAATTGAAATTAATATGCCGTATTAATCTTGCAGGTTAGGTTTAAACTTTTAAAAAATATTCAAAAAAAATAAATATATATTCGTCTTTTTTGTAATTTTGCAATTCTATAAAATTATAAACAACAAAAAGATGAACATTACCGACCGCTTTCTGAGCTATGTAAGCTTTACAACTACTTCCGATGAAAATACAAAAATGACACCGAGCACTCCGGGTCAAATGATTTTTGCCAAATACTTGGTTGACGAACTCAAAACCATTGGCTTACAAGAAGTAGATCTAGACAGTAACGGTTATATTATGGCTACATTAGCTTCAAATACTGAAAAAAATGTTCCAACCATTGGTTTTATTGCACACATGGATACAAGCCCTGATATGAGTGGCCGAAATGTTAAAGCTCGTGTAATTAAAAACTATGATGCTGAAAATATAATACTCAATTCTGAAAAAGATATCATTTTTGATACTCAGAAATACCCAGAAATACTTCAATACAAAGGACAAGATATAATTGTGACAGACGGTACTACTTTACTTGGTGCCGACGACAAAGCCGGATTGGCCGAAATTGTAACTGCTATGGAATACCTCATTGCACATCCGGAGATTAAACATGGAAAAATAAGAATTGCATTTACTCCGGATGAAGAAATTGGACAAGGCGCTGATCATTTTGATGTAAAAAAATTTGCTGCGGATTGGGCATATACAATGGATGGCGGCGAAATTGGAGAATTGGAATATGAAAATTTCAATGCAGCAGCTGCTAAAATTACGTTTAATGGCACAAATGTGCATCCCGGATATGCTTACCACAAAATGATAAATTCGATGCGTATTGCGCAGCAATTTATAGGGTTGTTACCTCGTTCTGAAACTCCGGAGCATACCAATGACTACGAAGGATTTTACCACCTAACCAACATGGAAGGTACGGTCGAAAAGTCAACGTTGAGCTATATTATTCGGGATCACGACCGCGACCGGTTTGAACGCAGAAAGAAAGAAATTACACATTTACTAAACAAAATAAATGCTGAATTTGGCGAAGGAACTGCAACTATTGAAATTAAAGATCAGTATTTCAATATGCGTGAAATGCTAGAACCTGTTATGCATATAGTCGATCTGGCTTTTGAAGCTATGAAAGCTGAAAATGTTATTCCTAATGTAAAACCAATACGGGGTGGGACAGATGGTTCACGGCTTTCTTATATGGGTTTACCTTGTCCAAATATCTTTGCAGGCGGGCATAATTTTCACGGTCGGTTTGAATTTGTTCCAGTACAATCAATGGAAAAAGCGATGAAAGTGGTTGTTAAAATATTGGAATTGAATGAGAAAAATAACTAAAATAATTAATGCGAAATTTTAAATCTTTTATGTGAAAATGATTTTTTTAATTACTCTTTTAATCGTATTTTTTGTTTTTTGAGTAATAAATTCAATCAACCATTCAATAAAATTATCAGTCCAACGCTGAGGATGTGTTGTTATCATTATAATATCAGGCGTATTTCCATTACTTAGCCATTTAATAAAATCAAAAGTGCTGTGAATTACAGGATTAATTAATACCGATTTCAACTTTTCATCTTCGTTTTTGAAACTAATTCTATCCCTAAGGTTGTATTTATCACCATTCCACATTCTACCCGTATCGGTTATATAACTAAATGTGAGACCAATTTTACTTGCATCTGTTTTCAAAAAATCAAAATATGGTTCTCCAATCAAATCGAATTTTTTATAATTAACGTTTTTCCAAATATCTCGATTATCCCATTTTGAAGTTGGACTGCCATGCATAGCTATGGTTTTAACAGTTACAATTTTTCTAAAAGTAGAAATATTCGTTTCAAACTCCTTAATCGCTTTTTCGTAACTTCCATGAGTATGAGCTAAATCATTGTAATGATATCCGATTTCGTGCCCAAATTGTGCTATTTGAAGTATAATATCGGGTTTATAGATATTCTTTTTTATCTGAAAATAATAAGTGGATTTAATATTCAGTTTTTTTTCTAATTTTGCAATTCGAAGTGAATTTAATGGTTTTTTATCAACATCATGTCTTAAAATCACCACTTTAGCTTTGAAATCACTTTGACAGTAATTTTCAAATGTATAAAATGAATAACCTTGCAAGCGCAAGGTTTCAAGTAATTTCTGATAGGTTTTTAAACTAAAATCCACAATCCAATCTCAAGAGTTAAATGTTTTGAACTATAAATATTAAAAATATAGAGTTTAATGAAATAAACTTATTCATTTTGAATTACATTTTGATTTTTCTTAGCATCCACTTTCCTAAATTATAAAGTTTTGGATTACAAATATACAAAAATCGACCATATTCCAGCAATTCGCCACCAAACTTACTTTTAAACTCTCGCACACCGTATTCTTTATCTGGTTTTCCTGCACCCATAAAATCAAAACATGGAATATTATTGTTTACAGCACATTCTAATCCAGCCCAAGTAGCTACCACCGATGGATAAAACGTTTTTTCTACAGTTTCATCTCCGCATACAAACCATTCATAAATCTTTTTATTTGCTAAAATTACACAAGCCATTCCACCAATAATTTTACCATTTTGTTTTACTACCAATAACTTTCCATTATTTAATAATACCAATTTTTGAAAAAATTCAACGGGGAAAAGTGGCATTTTAATTTTTGAAGTATAAAGTTTCCTTAAACAGGCATAAAATTCAATTACATCAATTGATTGTGTTGTTTCAGACCAAGTTACATCATTTTTTTGAGCCGTTTTTAATTGCCGTCGTTTGGTTTCACTCAATCCTGACAGCACAGATTTTAAATTGGAAGTAACCACATGAATATCAAAATGTTCAGTATATTTAAAACCAGCTGATTCAATGTTTTTACGGAAAATAGAATAATCATTATAATTACGTATTTCAATATAAATAGCTTGATTCTTAAGTTCTTGAATAGCGTGTTGAACTAATTTTTGTGTTGCTTCGGCCGAAATGTTTGTATCTAAAAGTAGACCACCCGGAACAATTGCTCGACGACTAAAATAGCTTTTCAGAGAATTTCCATCAGCAATTAAATAGCCGCACATTACAGCCATCAATTTCTCGTTTTCCAAAACAGCAAATACAAATGGCTTCAAAAAATTCAAAGAGCTGTAAAAATCATAACATTCAGGTGATTGAAAGAAACTAGCTGTTGGCGATTTATCCAACAATTTTTGCCATAAATGAGTTTGTATAGAAGATGTAATATGCATTTTAAACCATGAAATTAAAGTGTCTTCTGAAAGAGTAAGTTTATTTGTGTTTGAGTTCTGCTCAATTTCTTTCAACTAAATTGGTTACAAAGTTAATACTTGTTTTTGAAACTTATAGGAGTTCTGAAATAATAATGATATTAATTAATTTTCTCAAAAATTACTGTAATTTTTCTGGATATAAAAAATAATTTAATCTTGTTAGAACCATCTTTGGTTTTATTTGTTTACTTTTAAAAAAAAAGAATAATGGGAAAGCAAAAAACAATAGAAAAAATTATCGCTCCACCGCCTGCTCACATGGTTGGCGATGGGTTTAGGGTACATAATTTTTTCCCAGGTAATGGACAAATTGGTTTACAACGAATGAGTCCGTTTTTTTTAATGGATTACGGTGCTAAAGTGAATTTTCCAGCAACTGATACTCCTCGGGGTGTGGGAGTTCATCCGCATCGAGGTTTCGAAACGGTTACCATTTCGTATCATGGTAAAGTGGCTCATCACGATAGTGCCGGAAATTCCGGTGTGATTGGCGAAGGGGATGTACAATGGATGACAGCAGCTTCAGGAGTTTTACATAAAGAATATCACGAAAAAGAGTGGGCTAAAAAAGGTGGTATGCTTCAAATGGTACAATTGTGGGTAAATCTTCCGAAGCATTTCAAAATGAGTGCTCCCAAATATCAACCCATACTTAAAGAATGTTTTGGAATTTACAATTTAGCAAATGAAGCTGGTACAATAGAAATAATTGCGGGAAATATTCAAGGTATAAAAGGCCCTGCAAGCTCATTTACACCTATCGAAATGTACAATGTCCGTTTAAATCCGAAAAGTGATACAACCCTCACTTTGCCGGAGCATTTCAATACCGGATTTCTGATTATCGAGGGTGAGATTACAATTAGTAACCAAACCATCAAAACCGACCATTTTGTGCTGTTTGCCAATGATGGTGAAGAAATTAGTATCCATTCTGAAAATGAGGCAGTTGTATTGGTTTTAAGTGGAGAAGCAATTAACGAACCAATTTTTCCGTACGGACCATTTGTTATGAATTCAAGAGAGGAAATTATTCAAGCTTATGAGGATTTGAATAATGGAAAATTCGGATACTTAGAGGATTAAAAAATAAAAATATTAAAAAATGATACAAGCTATTATTTTTTCAGTATATTTGCCTTTGAAACAATTACAATTTGATTAAAAATACAATAATTATGATTTTTGATGAACAAATGATTCAGTGCGTTTACGCAGCATTACCTGAAAAAATAAAAAATATTCAACAACTATTACAACGTCCACTTACGCTAACCGAAAAAATACTGTTATCGCATTTGGCTGATGGAGAATCACTTAAGAATTACGAACGTGCAGTTGATTATGTTAATTTTTCGCCTGATCGTGTGGCCATGCAAGATGCTACCGCACAAATGGCACTGTTGCAATTATTGAACTCAGGTCGTAAAACGGTTGCAGTTCCTTCCACTGTTCATTGTGATCATTTGATACAAGCTTATTCGGGAGCTTCAACCGATTTGCAAGTTGCAAATGAAACCAACCGTGAAGTTTATGACTTTTTGAGTGCAGTTTCAAATAAGTTCGGAATAGGATTTTGGAAACCAGGTGCTGGAATTATTCATCAAGTTGTGCTTGAAAACTATGCATTTCCGGGAGGTATGATGGTTGGAACTGATTCACACACGGTTAATGCTGGTGGACTTGGTATGATAGCAATAGGCGTAGGGGGTGCTGATGCTGTTGATGTAATGGCTGGAATGCCTTGGGAACTGAAAATGCCTAAAATAATTGGAGTAAAACTCACAGGTAAACTTTCGGGTTGGACTTCACCAAAAGATGTGATTTTGAAATTAGCAGGGATTCTTACAGTAAAGGGTGGAACAAATGCTATTATCGAATACTTTGGTGACGGAGCCGCTTCACTTTCAGCAACCGGAAAAGGAACAATTTGCAATATGGGTGCTGAAGTTGGTGCCACAACCTCCGTATTTCCTTTTGACGAAAAATCAGCTGCATATCTCGAAGCAACCGGACGTGAATCTGTGGCTAAGTTAGCACTTCAAAACATAGAACATTTACAGGCTGATAAAGAAGTACTTACAAACCCGGAAAGATACTACGATCGCGTAATAGAAATTGATTTAAACACATTAGAACCCTATGTAAATGGTCCATTTACACCGGATTTAGCCTATCCAATTTCAGAATTTGCCCAAATCGTAAAAGAAAAAGGATATCCACAAAAAATGGAAGCAGGCTTAATAGGTTCATGCACTAATTCATCCTACGAAGATTTAACACGTGCTGCCTCTATTGTAAAAAAAGCAAAAGAAAATGGATTAAAAGTACAAGCTCAATTTATTATTAATCCAGGTTCGGAGCAAGTTCGTTATACTGCCGAGCGAGATGGCATTATTGCTGAATTTGAATCAGTGGGGGCTGTAATTATGGCTAATGCATGCGGTCCATGCATTGGGCAGTGGAAACGTGATTTTGATATTCCGGATCGTCCAAATTCAATTATCACATCATTTAATCGTAACTTTGCTAAACGAGCTGATGGCAACCCAAATACACATATATTTATAGGCTCGCCCGAAATAGTTTCGGCACTAACAATTGCTGGTAACTTATGTTTTAATCCCTTAACCGACTTGCTTGTTAATGAAAATGCAGAAAGTGTAAAGCTTTCAGAGCCAATAGGTTATGAATTGCCAATTAAAGGTTTTGCCGTTAAGGATGCAGGTTATATTGCTCCACCAGCTGATGGAAGCAATGTTAAAGTAGAAATTGACCCTGCTTCAAAACGACTTCAAAAACTGGAAGCTTTCAAAGCTTGGGATGGTAATGATTATATTGAACTTCCACTTTTGATAAAAGTAAAAGGAAAATGTACTACTGACCACATTTCTATGGCTGGTCCATGGCTTAAATTTCGTGGTCATTTGGATAATATTTCTGATAATATGCTAATAGGTGCCGTTAATGCATTTAATGATAAAACGAATTGTGTTTTAGATTCAGAAACTGCTGAATATGTGGCAGTTCCTGCTTTGGCACGAAAGTTTAAAGCGCAAAGTATTGGTTCTGTTGTAGTTGCTGAAGAAAACTATGGTGAAGGTTCAAGTCGTGAACATGCAGCTATGGAACCACGTTTCCTTAATGTTAAGGCTATTCTGGTAAAATCTTTTGCCAGAATTCACGAAACAAACCTTAAAAAACAAGGCATGTTGGCACTTACTTTTACGGATAAAAAC
Organism: uncultured Paludibacter sp.; assembly: GCA_964511245.1. Taxonomy (GTDB): domain Bacteria; phylum Bacteroidota; class Bacteroidia; order Bacteroidales; family Paludibacteraceae; genus Paludibacter. The sequence continues at coordinate 2,062 of CAZEEB010000081.1, read as the reverse complement.
GACTATGAAAAGCTAAGAGAAAATGATAAAATTAGTATTATTGGATTAAAACAATTTACGCCCGGAAAAAATTTGATTGTCGAATTAAAACACTCCGATGGAACAAATGAACAATTTGAAGTTTCGCATACTTATAACGACGCACAAGTTGAGTGGTTTAAAGCCGGAAGTGCCTTAAATGGGTTGGTATAAATTTAAAATTTATATATATCTAACAGATTAAATATTTAGCATACAATCTAAATCTAACAAATTAAGTATCAATAAAATAAAATCAAAATTCATGGAAAAAGACTTTTTAATTTACAAATTGTCGGAAACGATTAAAACCACTAGTCGTATTGACAAAGAATTATTTACAAAATTTAATGTTAAGCGAGGTTTGCGAAACGAAGACCACTCGGGTGTTTTAGTAGGATTAACAAAAGTAGGTGATGTAGTTGGGTATGAAAAGCTTCCGGAAGGTGGATTAAAAGCTGTACCCGGAAAGTTATTCTATCGTGGAATTGATGTAGAGGACTTGGTACATGGTCTGCAACAAGAAAACAGATTAGGCTTTGAAGAAACTGCATTTTTATTACTATCTGGTTATCAACCTGATGCAGAGGAATTAAAACTGTTTTCAACAATTTTAAATCAGGGAATGGCTTTAGACAAAAAAGCAACCATGAATATAATTGACCTTGAGGGAGTTGACATTATGAATATCCTGGCTCGCAGTGTGTTGGAAATGTATACTTTCGATAAAAATGCCGATGATATTTCGCGCGATAATTTAATTCGGCAATCTATTGATTTAATAGCAAAATTCCCAACAATTGTGGCTTATGCATTTAATATATTAAGACATAGTCAACAAGGTCGCGTTTTACACATTCGTCATCCAAAAGAAAATGTATCCATAGCCGAAAACTTTTTATACATGATGAAAGGTTCAGATAACTACACCGATTTGGATGTGAAAATTTTGGATTTATTACTTATTCTTCATGCTGATCATGGTGGTGGTAACAACTCAACATTCACTGTACGGGTTATCAGTTCTACTTTAACCGATACCTATTCAGCCATTGCTGCCGGAATTGGTTCATTAAAAGGTCCATTGCATGGTGGTGCAAACATTAAAGTAAATGAAATGTTTGATCATTTAAAAACGGCTATCAAAGACTGGACAAATGTAAAAGAAATTGATATTTATCTTAAAAAAATGCTTAACAAAGAAGCATATAATAAAACCGGATTGATTTATGGTATCGGTCATGCTGTATATACTATTTCTGATCCACGTTCATTGTTACTTAAAGAAATGGCCCGTGCGCTTGCATTAGAAAAAGGACTGGAAAAAGAATTTGCATTCCTCGAATTGCTTGACGAACGTGCAGTAAATGCATTTATGACATTCAAGGGCGATGACATTAATAAACAAGTATGTACTAATGTCGATTTTTATTCAGGGTTTGTGTACGAAGCCATCGGATTACCAACCGAAGTATTTACACCATTGTTTGCTATGGCACGTATTACAGGTTGGACTGCACATCGCATTGAGGAATTAAATTTTGCAAGTAAACGCATTATTCGTCCGGCTTATAAAAACGTTGGTGATCGCAAAGATTTTGTACCATTGAATAAAAGATAAATTGGCACTTAATTCCAATAATAGAGACTTTTAAAATTGGAAAAATAAAATTCGGAAATATATTTCAATTATTAATCATTTTACAAATGCTCCAATAAGTCCTCCTTTGGGGGGATTTACGGAGCTTTTAATTATGCAAAAAATTAAAGTTAAAAACCCCGTTGTAGAACTCGACGGAGATGAAATGACCCGCATAATCTGGTCATTTATTAAAGAACAACTTATACTTCCTTACCTCGATTTGGATATCAAATATTACGATTTGGGAATTGAAAATCGCGATTTAACAAATGATGAAGTAACAATTGAAGCTGCAAATGCTATCAATAAATACAATGTTGGTATAAAATGTGCCACCATTACGCCCGACGAAGCCCGTGTGGAAGAGTTCAAACTGAAAAAAATGTGGAAATCGCCAAACGG
>CAZEEB010000080.1:0-9349 GCA_964511245.1 uncultured Paludibacter sp. | reverse complement strand
CAATTTAGTTGTGAAACATCGTTTCGGGTAAAGCGAATCACCGCTGATTTCACTTTCGGAGGAGGATCGAAAACATGTTCGTGAACGGTGAAAAGATATTCAATTTTATAATAAGCCTGCATTAATACGCTTAAAATTCCATAGGTTTTACTTCCGGCCGGCGCGGCAATACGTTCAGCTACTTCTTTTTGAATCATACCAGCCAAACATGGTATGGAGTCTTTGTTGTCAAGCATTTTAAAAAATATCTGGCTTGAAATATTGTATGGAAAATTTCCAATTACAAAAAATTTATCCCTGAAAATTGTTTTTAAATCTAATTTCAGAAAATCACCTTCAATAACATGAAGTTGCGGGAAATGAGTGTGAAGATAATTTACCGATTCATTGTCAACTTCAACCGCTTTGAGGTCGATAAGTGGGTTTTGAAGCAGAAACTGAGTGAGCACACCCATGCCAGGCCCAATTTCGAGTACTGAAGTGTGAGTATCAATAGGCAAACTTTCGGCAATTTGACGTGCTATAACCATGTCTTTCAGAAAATGCTGACCGAGGTATTTTTTGGCTCTAACTTGTATCATTAGTTGGTTTTTGTATCTTTGTATCTTAAAATTTTTCCTAAAAAGACAAAAGTAACAAAATTAGTTCAATTGCTATGTTTTAAAGGGTATTAAGTATGTTTTGATGAAACACAATAGTGTAAAATGAAAAAAAATCTTGAGAATATTGGTAATTGGATTGGGAAATGTATTGATTTTTTTTATCCTCCGTTTCAGAAATACCTGAGTTTACAGTTCTTCCGCTATGGGGTTTCGGGTGTTGCCAATATGATTTTCGACTGGTTTTTGTACTTTTGTATTTATCATTTTGTACTTCGTCAGCAAATGTTGCATCTTGGTTTTGTAACATTTGGTTCGCACATTGCAGCGTTATTTCTCACTTTTCCCATTACTCTTTTTACAGGTTTTTTGCTCCAAAAATATGTTACCTTTACATCATCCGAAATGCGCGGACGGGTTCAGCTGTTGCGTTACTCGGTAGTAGTTCTTGCCAATTTATTGCTCAACTACCTGGGATTGAAAATATTAGTTGAATTTTTAGGTTTTTTTGCCACTCCATCAAAAATGATAATTACGATTTTCACTACCATGTTTAGCTATTTTTCGCAAAAAACCTTTACTTTCAAATCTCAAAATCGAAATGATAAATAGATTAAACGTTAATGAATCATACTGCAACATTTAAATTACTAAACCTTAAGCCTACTATTGCCGGTTGGAAATGGGTAATTTTAGTTGCTACTTATTCTTTTTTGATATATAAATTACTCGCTTTCACTCAGTATGCTGAATTATGGTACAAACTGAAATTTATGCCACTTTCTCAGTTTTCTTGGTTGTTTGCTGTAATGGTATTGCTGCCGTTAAATTGGATTTTGGAATCATTTAAATGGAAAATGATAACAAATTATATTCAGCAAATTTCGCTTAAATTTTCAATTAAAGCCGTATTAGCAGGTATTTCAACCGGGTTTTTTACTCCAAATCGGGTTGGTGAATTAATTGGACGGATTATGTACTTGAATCCTGAAAATCAAAAAGCCGGCGTGACGCTTAGTTTTCTTAATAGCCTGACTCAGAATTTGATAATCACTTTGTGTGGTATTCCGGCTTTAATTATATTTTTTAGTAGTACCGGTAAATTGAAGTCCAATTTTTTAGTTTATATTATAGTACTTGCTGTCTGCTTTATTGGTTTTGCTGTTTTTTATTTTCTATTACCAAAACTGAGTTATTGGTTCAAACAGAGTAGTTATTCGCTTAAAATTAAGGAATTTACAAACTGTTTGTCTGAATTTAATAAATGGGATTTGATATTGATAATGTCAACTTCATTGGTTCGATATTGTGTTTTTTGTGTGCAATTTTTCTTTATGTTGAAGTTCTTTGGGGTTGAATTGAGTAGCTGGCAAGCACTTATTGCCATTCCTGGCACTTATTTATTAGTAACTTTCACGCCCTCAATGGCATTTTCAGAAGCAGCCATACGAAGTACTTATTCCGTGTTAATTATAGGGGTATTTTCCCCTCAAACGGTTAGTATTGCATTGGCAGGTATGTGTATTTGGATGTTGAATTTTGTTGTTCCAATGATGGTGGGTTCTTTTTTTGTTCTTAAAAAAGAGTAAACACTATGATAAGAAGCCCGCAATTACGTTTTCAAGTTTTTTAGGGTCTATTGGTTTCGTAAGGAAATCATCCATGCCGGCTTTCAGGCATTTATCTTTTTCATCAACCAATGCACCTGCGGTTAAAGCAATTATTGGTGTATGTTGATTTTCTTTTTCCTGTTCACGAATTTTTATCGTAGCTTCCACACCACTCATTTCGGGCATTTGCATATCCATCAGCACTAATTCTGGCTGCTCAATTACCCATAACATTACAGCCTCTTTTCCATTTTTAGCTTCAATAATAGTGGCATTCGGAATTATTTTAGACATAATTGCTTTGATTAGCAAAAAGTTAAAGCTATTGTCTTCGGCAATAAGAATTTTTACGGGGCGGTTAATATTTATTTTTTTATTGCTCTTTATTTCCGAAATGGTTAATGACTCTTCTGATGCTTTTTCAGTAGTTGGATCGGCAATAGAGCTTAAAAATGTGAACAGTTCATCTGCTTTTACCGGCTTAGTCAATCTATACTTTATGTTAAGTTCATCGCAGCGGTTATGCAAATCGGCATTATCAGACGATGAATGAAGCAGTATAATTGGATGTTTTGCAGTAGAGATATTCAATTTCTCGCGAAGCAGTTTGATAGTATCAATACCATCAATTAGCGGCATGTGGTAATCGCAAATAATCACATCGAATGGATTTGATAATTCCACAACTTCAATGGCAGAATATCCATTGTCACAACTTATACACTCAATACCCCAGCCTTTCATAAGTCGCTCAATGATAAGTCGATTATCTGCATTATCATCAATTACAAGGCATCGTTTAATTTTTCGAATTGATTCTTTGTCAAGTTTTACACCTTCTTCGGTTTTGCTAACAATGTCAAAGTAAAATATGGTTTCAACACCGGGTGTACTTTTTATTTCAATTTTGCTGCCCATTTTTTTTGCTATCATTTCGGATATAATTAATCCTAAGCCTGTGCCGCCAAATTTCCGGGTTGTAGAGCTATCTCCCTGACTGAATGCTTTGAACAATTTATCTTTTTGGTCGGGAGTAATGCCAATACCGGTATCGTGAATTGAAAATTTGAAGCGTCCGGTTTGTTCTCCAATTTTTTGGTAAATCACTTTGAGTTTAACTTCGCCTTTTTCGGTAAACTTCACGGCATTGCCCAGCAAATTAGCAAAAATTTGTTTAAGGCGTACTGAGTCTATCATGGCATAGCGAGGCATTGAAGGGTCAATATCGAGCAAAACCTCCAGATTTTTTTTTGTGGCTGAATACTTAATTAAATCTACACTTTGACCCAATAATTCAAACATATCGGTTTTGATTAGTTCAAGGTGCATCATGCCGGCTTCAATTTTCGAAAAATCAAGTATGTCATTGATTATGGCAAGTAAAGTCAAACCCGAAGCATTGGCATTGTACACATATTGTTTTTGCTCAACCGACAAGGGTGTATTTTTCAGCAAATCGGTAAATCCAATCACACCGTTGAGTGGCGTGCGGATTTCGTGACTCATATTTGCGAGAAATTCAGATTTGGCCTTGTTTGCTGCGTTTGCAGCTTCTACAGCAGTAATTAATTCCTTTTCCACTTTAATTTTTTCAGAAATATCAGTCCAAGTGGCAAATAATACTGCGTTGCCATTGAGTGTCATTTTACTAATCGAAACGATAGCCCAAAATTGTGAACCATCTTTTCGACGCAATATCCATTCAAATATATTTCTGCCCGATCGCATTGCTTCTGTGCGTTTCTCAGCTGCCAGTTCGGCTGAATTTGACCCATTTTGTTGTTCGACCGGGAAAAAATCATTTGGCGAATGACCGATTAAATCTTCTCTAGTACAACAAAGACTTTCTTCGGTTACACGATTGCAATCGATAATTATTCCATCTTTCAAAATTAAGTATGCATCGGGCGAGTCATCAAACATGACACGGTATTTTTCTTCGCTTTCTTGCAACAATTTTCTCCGTTGTAACGAAACAATATGCGATATCAAGCCAAAAGTTAAAAAAATCATTAACCCAACAGGCAATGCTGCTTTGGCGAAGATTAACCAATACCAGGAATTTGCATTGAAATCAATGGCAAAAATAGCAATCGGTTTTCCGCTTACCGGGTCAAAAACTGGTGCACAACCACTTGTAAATGAGCCATAACTATCAGTGGAAGGACCTTCAACCGTAGATTCGCCAGTCTTTAACACTTTGATAAATTCTTTTGGAGCTTCGGCATACAGACTTCCAGGGGCAGAACCTTCTTTGTCTCCATCGGGTTTGTCGTCAACATAAAAAAATATCTTATTTCCTTTTAAGCCCATCAAATAAACAAAGTGTAAATCAGGGTCGGCTTTACAAATATTGGCAAATTGCTCCTTTAGTCGGCGGTAATGTGGTGATTTTAAGTCGGCAATGGTGCCGGTAAGTGCTTTAATGTCATTAACATCTATTGAATTTGCTCCAATTTCTGTGTTCAACATCAGTGTTTCGCGCATTTCACGTTCGGTATACAATCCCACCCATCGCGAAGCAAATACCATGATAACTACCACAGCTATAATTATTAATCGTTGATTTGTTTTAAGAAGTTTCAACATAGTATAGTATAAAAATAGGTTTGCCTAAATAGTGAGAGGAAATTCAAAACACAAATATAATAGATTATTAGTTTTGACCAATAAAAAAACTAAAAATACTTCAATTTTTGTGTTGCACACGGATTTTTTTATGCAGGATTCTCAATTTTCAAAAAAATCAGTTATTGGCTAAATCCCAAATTAATGCCATTACAAACTGAATCCGTTTTTTTAATTCAGGATAACGTATTTTGTCTGCAGTATCGGTAGTTTGGTGATAATCATCGTGAAAGCCGCTAAAAAGCCATATAGAAGGTACTCCTTTTTTCAGAAACGAATAATGGTCAGAACGATTTATTAAATTTGACACTTTGTAATTCCCATCATCTTTGTTGTATCGTTCGTCCAACTCAAGTGCCGAGTATTTGTTATTTATTTGGTTTAAATAGCTATCGTTGAACACGGCTTTGCTGGAATCCTGATAAATACAATAAATATAGTTGCTTAAATTGGGGTTTAAAGCATGTAAACTGTCGACGCGTCCTATCATATCAAGATTTACATTGCAATAAGTTCGGTTGATTGGCAAAACAGGGTTATTTACATAATAATCAGAACCTACCAGTTTCTTTTCTTCAGCATCTGTCGAAATAAAAACTAAGGTGCGTTTGGGATGAATGTGTGTTTTTGCCGCCTCACCAAAAATTCTACTGATTTCAATTAATGCAGAAATGCCACTTCCATTATCATCAGCACCGTATTTAATGCCATCTTCGTCACTTCCAATATGATCATGGTGTGCAGTAATTACTATGTGTTTGGCATTTGTATTTTGTCCCAGTAAAACTCCTATCACGTTTTGCGCCAGGTACTCTGCTTTGTCTTGAGTTTTAAGTTTAATTGCTAAATTTTTGTTTGCCTGTTGTTTGCTAAGTAGAGGTTCTTTATAGTCGACCTGAAATTTTTGGTAAAAAGAAGTTCCGTTTTCCAAAACTGCCTTTAAACCACTATTTTTAAACCGATTGGAGATGTAATTAGTGGTCAATAATCCAACATTACTATTTGTGAGCCTACCTCCAAACTCATCGCTTGCCAGGGTAAATTCGTATCGTTTTAAAGAATCAATCGAAACCTTTTGAACCAATATTTCTATGTTTTTCGGTTTTCCACTAACAACAAAACTGAGAAGAAAAAAAAGAAAAATAAATAATTTTGACATTATAGTTGATAAGCAATTCTAAATGAGTTCTTTATAATTAATAATTTTATCGAAACTATCGTTTCTCCAATTCTAAATCTATTCGTCCTAAATACAAGCCGCTTTTCCCCATTTGGGCAATAACAATTGGTTTTCCCAAGGCATTTTTCACATTGACATCTGTAATCATACTGTGTGAATGTCCTCCAATAATCACATCAATGTAACGGGTTTTGTGTGCAATTTCATAATCGTTTACATCTAGTTTGGTACTGTCAGCTCCAAGGTGCGATAAACAAATAATCACATCGCAGTTTTCTTTCTTTTTTAACAAAGTGGATATTTCATTCGCTTTCAATAGGGGGTCTTCATATTCCATGGCTTTGTAGTTTTTTTCAAAAATAAGGCTTTTCGGGTTTACGTTTAGCGCCATGATTCCAATACGTAAACTATTCTTAATCAGAATAATATAAGGCTTTATAGTATTTTTTAACGGAGTGTTTTCTAATTTATAATTTGAGCTTATTTCATGAAAATGCTTATTTTTGAGAATAAGGGCTAAGGTATCAATTCCATTGTCAAATTCATGATTTCCAAGTGTTCCGGCATCATAGTGCATTCGGTTCATAGCCTCAATTTCAACTCGCCCATTGAAAAAGTTAAAATAGGGTGTGCCCTGCGAAAAATCACCTGCATCAACTAAAATCACATTTTTTTCGTTCTTGCGAATTTGATTAATTACTCCCATTCGGCGTGCATAACCACCCATGTCAGAGCTTTTTAAACTCGATTTATCGGTTGGTTCTACCTGACTGTGCGTGTCGTTAGTATGTAAAATTACCAACTTCATTTTTTGTTGTGCAAAAATTGTAACTGACATACATGCTAACAACAAAAAGCAACTCTTAATTATTGATACCAGTAGACTATATAGCCTGTAACCAAAGTGGTTTTTGTCCTGTTTTTTTGAAATTGTTGTCATTCTCGTTATTTGTTAATTAAAACCCGTCCATCCAACTTTGATTGAATTTTGTTTCCTTTAGTTGTTTCTGACTTGATATAGTTTAGTAAAATATCGCGCAGTTTAACGCCCGTATTCTGTCTTTTTTCATTTTGCGAAAGTTGAACCATTTTGTCATTCCCTGCTGCCAAATAATCGCTTGTGGCAATAGAGTATGTTTTTTCAGGAACTATTTCATTTCCATTTATGGTTACATTTACAGCTTTAGCGTTGCTAATTTCCATTCGCATTCCCGAAATCCCTTCGCCGCCTACATGTGCAAAATATTGTACTAACTCCATTAATTTGTCGCCTCGAAGCCATACTATAACCAGCTCATTCTCAAAGGGCATTAGTTCGAAAATTTTGCCTACAGTAATTTTTCCTGCCGGAATAACCGTACGCAAACCGCCTAAATTAACTATCGCAACATCAATAGCTTGACCCAGAAATTTTGTGCCGGCCTGACGATATATATCGGCGCTCAAATTGGAGAGTAAACTTTCGGGAGCATGACCGCGCATCGTTTCGGCAGCTTCGCCAATTACAACATCCATTTTTACTCCAAGTTGTTGCTTCATAGGTTTCAAATACGTTACATAATTTTGATCAATTAGTACATCGGTACTACTATCAATTGGAATTTTCACAGATTCAGCATGTGTTACTGTCCATGCCTTGTAGGTGCATGAAGTGGTGATAATGCTTATTTGAGCAATAATAAGAAGGTTTCTGAACTTCATCTTGTTATTATTTATTTTTAAAATTGGATGAATAAAAACGAAAGTACATAAATAAATTAATCCTGCAAAGTTATTTAAACGTTAATCGAACATAAAAGTTTGGAACTTGTACTTAAAAGCAAAAAGTAGTATCTTTGCCACTCGAAAAGCAGTAATAAAAGAACAGAACAAAGTTTGAATTTTTTCCATTTCTTACTAATCCTGAAATTTAAAATCCATAATAAATGAACTTTATTGAAGAATTGCAATGGCGTGGTATGATACATACTCAAATGCCCGGAACAGACGATCAGCTTAAAAAAGAGATGACAGCAGCTTATGTGGGCATAGACCCTACTGCCGATTCACTTCATATTGGTCATTTGGTAAGTGTTATGATGCTAAAGCATTTTCAACGTGCCGGTCACAAACCCATTGCCCTTGTAGGAGGTGCTACCGGTATGATAGGCGACCCATCGGGAAAATCAGCCGAACGAAATTTACTTGATGAAGCTTCTTTGCGACACAATCAGGAATCCATAAAAAATCAGCTTCGTAAATTTCTTGATTTTGATAGCAATGCCCCAAATGCAGCCGAATTGGTAAATAATTATGATTGGATGAAAGATTATTCATTCCTGAATTTTATTCGCGATATTGGTAAACACCTCACTGTGAACTATATGATGGCAAAAGATTCAGTCAAAAAACGACTGGCAAACGATTCGAATGTGGGAATGTCGTTCACTGAATTTTCGTACCAATTGCTTCAGGGGTATGACTTTTTACATTTATACCAAACTAAAAATTGCAAACTTCAAATGGGTGGTTCGGATCAGTGGGGAAATATCACTACCGGAACAGAACTTATTCGACGCAAAACGGGTGGCGAAGCTTTTGCATTAGTTTGTCCGCTTATAACGAAAGCCGATGGCGGTAAATTCGGTAAAACAGAAAGTGGTAATGTTTGGCTTGATCGCCGTTATACTTCGCCCTATAAATTTTACCAATTTTGGCTTAATGTAAGTGATGCGGATGCCGAAAAATACATTAAAATTTTTACATCAATTGACCAAGATGAAATATCTGCTTTGGTGGCTGAACACACACAAGCACCTCATTTACGGATACTTCAAAAAAGATTGGCGCAAGAAGTTAGCATCATGGTTCATTCATACGAAGATTTTCAGGCAGCGGTTGAAGCTTCAAATATTTTATTTGGAAATGCAACTTCAGAAGCCTTAAAGAAACTTGATGAAGATACACTTTTAGCAGTATTTGAAGGTGTTCCGCAATTTAAGATTTCAAAACCAGTACTCGAAGCCGGTATAAAAGCCATAGACTTACTCACCGACGAAGCTGCTGTTTTCCCCTCAAAAGGCGAAATGCGTAAATTAGTTCAGTCGGGAGGTGTTAGTTTAAATAAAGAAAAACTCGAAAATCAGGACGAAATACTTAGCAGCTTAAATCTACTCAATGGGAAATACCTGCTGGTTCAAAAAGGTAAAAAAAACTATTATTTATTAACTGCCGAATAAGCTAAAATGACTTGTTTCTTGAATAATTTTCAAAAACCCTTTTGGTAAAAAGAAAAATTTCGTATCTTTGCAGCGCTTTAGAAATAAAGCCCAACGATTGTCTCATGGTGTAAT
>CAZEEB010000079.1:0-9353 GCA_964511245.1 uncultured Paludibacter sp. | reverse complement strand
GGCTCAAGTTTTTCGGGTAATTTAATAGTTGGGAATTTCATTTTAGGCATTTTTTAGTTTATAATTTAGTTGAAACTCGGGCATAGGGAACTTCTGTTATTGAGCAAAAGTCAGATTGTTGGTACTTTAAATATCCTGTAATGGCAATCATTGCAGCATTATCAGTAGTAAATGCAAAGGGTGGAATATATACTTCCCAACCATAGGTTTTACCATTATCAATAATTGCCTGCCGAAGTGCAGAATTGGCTGAAACACCACCGGCTACAGCCACCTGATTAATTTTAAATTCGTCGGCTGCTTTTTTAAGCTTATTCATCAAAATATCCACTACAGTAGCCTGAAGCGATGCACATAGATCGTTCAAATTTTCGGATACAAAGTTAGGATTTTCATTTATTTTATCACGCAGCAAATACAAAAATGAAGTTTTTAACCCACTGAAACTGTAGTTATAATCAGCCAATTGGGGTTTGTTAAGTTTGAATGCTCTTGGATTTCCAAGCTTTGCCAGGCGATCAATGTGTGGTCCACCCGGATAAGGAAGCCCCATTACTTTAGCACATTTATCAAAAGCTTCGCCTGCTGCATCGTCAATTGTTTGCCCAATTACTTCCATATCGGAATAGCTATTTACAAGCACTATTTGCGAATTTCCACCCGATACAAGCAGACATAAAAATGGGAATTTGGGCTGGCGTTCATTGGGTTTATTTTCGCTAATAAAATGGGCCAAAACATGTGCTTGAAGGTGATTTACATCAATAAGTGGAATAGATAGCGCTTGTGCCAAACCTTTAGCAAATGAAGTACCAACCAGTAACGACCCCAATAAGCCTGGTCCACGGGTAAAAGCAATGGCACTTAATTCCGATTTATCAACTCCCGCTCGTTTCAAAGCTTCGTGAACAACGGGTATAATATTTAGCTGATGGGCACGTGAAGCCAATTCAGGTACTACTCCACCATAACTGCTGTGAACAGACTGGTTTGCAATGACATTCGACAGCATTACAGCATTGCGAATGACTGAAGCAGATGTGTCATCACACGACGATTCTATGCCTAAAATTACAGTATGTTTCATTAAAAAAGAAGCTTATAAAAGCTTTTGATACAGTTTATGGTTTTAAATTATGGCACAACTATTGCGCTGTAAATATTTTTATCAGAATAATTGAAGGCTAACAAGCGTTTCCTTGCATAATTCACAAATTATTCTTTACTTTTGCGAAACAAAGTTCAAAGGTATAAAAAAATCGATTAAAATATTAGGTTTTAGTGTAGGAGGCGTAATTTTATTTCTCGCACTTATTTATATTATACTGCAAACCAGCATAATACAAGGTGCTTTGACCAAAGCTGTAATTTCAGAACTTTCACAAAAACTTCATACCAAAGTCACGGTTGGTAAAATTGAATATAAACTTTTCAATTCCATTTCAATACATGATTTGTATGTGCAAGATTTACAGAATGACACTTTATTGTTTGTAAATCAGGCTGATGCGAAATTTAAATTCTGGAAATTTTTTAAAGGGAAAATCATTTTTAATTCAATTGAGCTAGATAAACTTTATGGAAATTTAAAAATTGACAAAAAAGGCAATTCTAATCTCGATTTTGTAATTGACGCTTTCAAAACTCCTCAAAAAAACGATACTTCAAAAATTATTTATAGGATAAGTCATTTCCGACTTAAAAACAGTCGTTTTAAATTTATAAATATTAAAAATTTACAATCAGTTCCCGATGGGTTGTTTAATATTAATAAGCTGAATATTAGTGGAATAAACGCTGAATTGGCGTTAAACTTATTTAAAAAAGATTCATTTTCAGTCAATGTTTCAAGTTTAAGTGCCATTGAGCATTCCGGTTTAATACTTTCCAATTTCAAAACACAGATTTTTGGCTCTCAAAAAGGGATAAAAATACCGGGTATTTTAATTCAAATGCCAAATTCGAAATTGAATTTAAAAAATATTCAATTGAAATACGACAGCTTGACCGACCTAAAACATTTAGCCAATAAAGTAAAATGGAATGCCCCCATAGAATTGTCAACTATTGCATTTTCTGATTTAAAAGCTTTTGTGCCGGATTTTAAAAACGTAAAAGGTGTCGTTACGCTTAAAGGGTTGATTACCGGAAGGATAAGTAGTATGCGTTTTGAAAAAATGGAAATAAAATATGCCAATACATTTCGGTTAAATGCTGATTTAGATGTGAACGGACTGCCCGATTTGCGTGAAGTGTTTGTGTACGGTCAAATTAAAGATTTACATTTCGAAAAAAATGATGTACAAGATTTTATTGCTCAGCTTACCCGAAAACCATTCGTTTTACCCAAAGAAGTGAATGAATTGGGACTTATTCATTATAAAGGAAATATAAGCGGATTTCTAAATAACTTGGTTATTTACGGTAATTTAAGCACAAATATCGGAAGTATTTCGAGCGATATTTCATTGAAACTGGAAAATAAAATGAAAGATATTGCATATAATGGCACCATAAAGTCCAATAATTTACTAATAGGAAAATTACTGGGAAACAAACAAATGAAAGAAAGTACGTTTAGTTTTAACACTAAAGGTACTAAAAAAGAGCATTCTACTTTACAAGGCATTATAAAAGCAAATGTATCTGATTTTGAATTTAATAAGTACAATTATCACGACATTCAGATGACTGGAAAGTACGATGGTAAGGGTTTTGACGGTACTGTAGATTTAAAAGACGAAAATATTGATGCTCATTTTGCCGGCAAAATTGATTTAACTCAGAAATTACCTGTGTTTGATTTTGATTTATCAATGAATAACGTGAATTTAAACGCCTTAAAACTTACGGATAAATACCCTGGCGCACAATTATCATTCAACGGTAAAACAAAAATGGAAGGAAATTCATTTGATAATATAAATGGATTTCTGCGATTTGATAATATTAAATTCAGCAATCAGAATAAAACACTGAATGTAGATGAAATTCAAATCGTATCGCGAATAGGTGCTGATAGCAGACAACTTACAATAAGCTCCGATGTGCTAAATGGCTCATTAAGTGGAAATTTCAAGTATAGTACCTTAGGTCAAACAATTGATAGAATTGTGCAAAATTATTTGCCATCGTTAGCTTTAAATACCGAAAAAATTCCTGAAAAATCACCAAATCACATTGATATTGATTTTAAAATTTCAGAAACAAAAGCACTGTCTGAAGTACTTACATTGCCATATGCGCTCGAAGGTGAATCCACAATTAAAGGATTTGTTGATGAGAAAACAAATAAAATAGATATTTCAGGGAATATTGCTATGTTAAAATCGAATAAGCAAAAAATTGAAAATATAGCTTTACATGTCGAAAACTCGAAACAACAACTCCAATTTACAAGTAGGGCACAATTAGAAACTAAAGATGAAGTATTGCGGGTTTTTATTAAAGCTTTGGCAGCAAAAGATTCTATTGGAACACAAATTGGTTGGCAAAATACTCAACAAATTACCAATGCCGGCGAAATTCATGCTGTAGCCCGATTCAGAAATGAAAAAGGCAATGTGGCTGCACAATTAAATATCAGACCCTCACAGGTTATTATTTCAGATTCAACATGGAATATACATGCTTGTAAAATTGATTTTAACTCCGACAGCACTATACAAATTCACAATTTCAATTTTGATAACAAAAAGCAATTTGTTCGAATCAATGGAATTGCATCAAAAAGTAAAAGTGACAATGTATCTGTTACAATGAATGAACTAGACTTGGACTTTATTATGGGACTTTTAAAGCTGAAAGGACTAAGTATTGGCGGTATTGCAACCGGCAAAGCAACCATGCTAAGCGCACTTGAACAACCGATTTTTGAAGCGAATATTAAAGTGAAAGATTTTAAGTTAAATCATAAAGTGGTAGGCGATGCCAATGTTTTTTCAACCTGGGATAAAGAAAAAAACCAATTATTGGCTAGCGGTTACTTTATCGGCGACAAAAACGATACCATTGTAAAAGCCAAAGGAGTATACACCCCTGCTTCCGACACCATTGACATACACTATGATGCCCGGCGGTTTAGCCTCGAATTTTTAAATTATTATTTTGAAACGGTTGTCGATAATTTTAAAGGATTTGCTAGTGGAAATATCAGGATGTATGGACCTTTAAAACATGGCGTCAGTTTCGAAGGAGATGCCTTGGTTAGCAATGGCGAAGCAACAATTAAAACGCTAAAAACCAGGTACTTTATAGACGACTCTGTGCATCTGACTAAAAAAACTATAAATTTCAAAAACCTTAGAGTCTATGATCAGGAACGTAATCCGGCGAACCTGAATGGCTCATTGAGTCATAACGGCTATTTTCAACACATGAGATACGATGTGAATATAATTGGAGATAACGTATTGGCACTTAATACCAAGGCTGAAGATAATGATTATTTTTTCGGTAAAGCTTATGCCAATGGAACCGTACATATATTCGGTGACGAAAAAGAAGCCAATATTATAGTCAATGCTATATCACAGCCTAAAACTAAATGTTATATTCAAATGGGAGGGGCTTCAAAAGCATCGGATAATAGTTTCATTAATTTTATAAATAAAAGGGTATATTCCAAAAAAGATTCAGCATTGCAAAGTAAAAACACTTCGGCAAACGATATGAATGTGAAAGTGAATCTTCAGATTGAAATAAATCAAAATGCCGACATGGAGCTAATTGTTGACCCCAAAGGCGGTGATATGATTTCAGGAAGAGGAAATGGAAATTTGAGAGTTGAATTTGATACTTTTTCAGATATTAAACTTTTTGGAACCTACACCATTAACAACGGATATTATCTTTTTACCCTACAAAATTTGTTTCGTAAAGAGTTCAAAATCAATCAGGGAAGTACACTTGTTTGGTCGGGTAATCCTAGAAATGCGCTGGGGAATATACATGCGCTATACCCACTTACTGCTTCATTGAAAGATTTAGATGAGTCATTAGCCGGCTATACAACACGAACCAGCGTACCTGTAAATTGCGTGCTTAATCTTACGGATAACATTATGAAACCTACTGTTAAGTTTGATATTGATCTACCCCAAAGCGATGAAGGAGTGAAACAGCGCGTAAGAAATATTATAAATACGGATGAAATGATGAACAGGCAAATTCTGTATCTGTTGGTTTTCAATAAATTCTATATGCCCGATTATATAAAAGCTTCTACAACAGCTAATGTAGGCACGAGTGAAGCTATATCATTTGGTGTTGCTACTGCCAGTGCTCAGTTTAACAATTGGATTTCACAAGTTTTTAAAACTACAAACTTTTCGGTTGGAGTGGATTATCGAACCAATGATTTATTGAATTCCGATTTACAAACTCAAGTTATGTATCAACTTGATAATAGATTAATTATTAACGGTAACTTTGGATATCGATTTGATAATCTTTCAAATAACTCCAATAAGTTCATTAACGATGTAGATTTGCAATATTTATTAACAGAAACAGGTAAACTTCGGTTGAAAGCTTATAATCATACCATTGATAGATATCAGTTAAGCAAAGCCACTCAAACAGAAGGAGTTGGAATTATTTATAAAGAAGATTTTTATAGCGTGAGTGAATTATTAAATTACTATTGGAATTTAGTGGCCGGAAAAAAAGAAAAGAAAAAAACCAATGAAAAAGATTCAAAAAAATAAATTTCTCTACCTTGGTTTGATTTTTTTGTGTCAAACTATTTACTCTCAATCCATAGAAGAATTGTATGTAAAAATGCCCGACATACTAAATCCAACACTTACACGTCAAAACAGGCTTGAAATAATTGAATATTATAAAGCTAAACAGTCTGACAGCATTTTAAATAGATTTGGGAATCAGGCATATTTATTAAGTTTGGACACAATAAACCAACGTATAAAAGTGAAAAATACTGAATCATCTACTTTTGAAATGAAAGTGGGATTTTTAGAAGATTCAATTCCTTATGTTGGAATAATTCGTACTATTTGTGGTCCAATTTGCCAGTCAACCGTAGAATTTTACGATACAGCATGGAATGTGATTTCTCTTAAATTTTCAATTCCAAAATCGATTGAATGGTTTGACAATACGGGTATAAAATCGGATGAGCTTGATGAAAGATGGGTAAAAAAATCTGTTGAAGTAAGTTTTGTGAGTTTTTGTTTTGAAAAAGGTGGAGATGCAATAATTGCCAAAAATAATGGCTTGGAATTTTTAACTGAATTAGACCGTAAATTAATAAAACCCTTTATGCTGACTAAAGATTTTAAATACAAGTTAGTTGGAAGAACTTGGGTAAAGGAAAATTAGATGAGTGAACATACTAAAGAAGCCCTTTTCCAAATGGAAAAGGGCTTCTTTGTTTTATTTGGTTACAAGAAGCGACTAAGCTAGTTTATTCACATAAACAGCTAACTTAGATTTTAAGTTACTAGCTTTGTTTTTGTGAATTATGTTGCGTTTTGCTAATTTATCAAGCATTGCACTTATTTTTGGCAACATTTCAGCCGCTAAAGCTTTGTCGACAGTTGAACGTAATTTACGAACAGAGTTACGAGCTGTTTTTGCAAAATAGCGGTTGTGTAATTTCTTCTTTTCAGCCTGACGGATTCTTTTAATTGATGATTTATGATTTGCCATCTCAATCTATATTTAAGTCTTTTATTAAATTTTTATTAATTGTAGTCCCTAGGGGAGTCGAACCCCTCTTTCCAGGATGAAAACCTGGCGTCCTAACCGATAGACGAAGGGACCTTTCGGTCATAATTGCAATACCTGAAATGTTACTCTCAATTGCGGGTGCAAATATACGGCTCTTTTTTGAATTGACAAAGTCTTTGCAGCAAATTTTTATAATATTTCGCAAAGTTCTACATGTCAGGACTTAAGGGTTGTTTGTACAGCAAAACACTTCAATATAAAATGAAGTTTGGTCAGATTTTAATGTTATATTTGTACTTTCTATAAATCAATTATGCAGTCTAAAACTTCGGGAATCATTCTTAGCACCATCAAATATAGCGATTCGGCGACAATTGCGACAGTATATACCGAACAATTTGGTCGTATTTCGTACATGGTATATGCTATAAATAAAAAAAAATCGGGCAGCCGTGCCGCCTTGCTTCAACCGCTCACAATAGTAGAAATGGAGGTAAAGCATATTCCGGGGAAAGAAATTCAGCAAATTAAAGAAATGCGTATCGGACACGCTTTTAACAGTATTCCATTCAGCCCTATCAAAAATTCCATTGCATTATTTATTGCCGAAATTCTGTATAAATCACTACGACAATCAGAACCTGATGATAATTTATATAATTTTCTGGAAAATTCTATTTTACAATTGGATATGAGTCAGGATGGCATTCACAATTTTCATTTGGTTTTTCTTCAAAAACTTACACGTTACCTTGGTTTTGAGCCAAATGAAGAAGTTGAAGGAAAGTATTTTGATTTAATTAATGGAGTATTTTTAACCGAAAAGCCCCTACATACTCATTATTTATTGCCGGAAGTTAGTTTGCACTTTTCGGCTTTATTAGCCACCGATTATCAAAACATGGATAGCTTGATTTTACATCGTGAGGAACGGGCTAATCTGCTTAAAAGCATGATTGACTATTATCGATTACATGTTCCTGAGTTTCATAATCTTAATTCGCTTGAAGTCTTGAAAAGCCTATTTGACTAACAAATTTATTGGCGAATTATTAACTTTTCCCCGATTTTAGTTACATTTCCTTGTTTATTATTCCATTTTTTCAGTTCTTCCACTTTACAACCATATTGATGAGCAATAGAATAATATGACTCACCTTTTTTTACCTTGTGATAGGATATTTTGATATTTTTTGAAACTGAATCTGAAAGGTTTTTAATGTTAGTTTTATCGATTTTCAAGATTAAAACCTGACCATACTTAATTTTGGTTGATGTTAAACGGTTTATCGTTTTTAATTCATTAACGGTTGTGCTATATTGTTGTGCAATTTTAAGTAAACTTTCGCCTTTTGCTACTTTGTGGGTAAGTGGTTTGTGTGTATTATCTGTAAATGGCTTATCTGATTCTTGACTTGGTTTCGCACCCACTATTTCTGAATTAGATTTGACATTCGAATTCTCAATCTGAATTTTAATGAGCTGACCTAGTTTTATTTTAGTTGTTTTAAGGTCATTCATTCTTTTTAAATCATTTACCGGAATTGAGTACATTTTTGATATACTAAATAAAGTTTCCCCTTTACTTACTATATGAGTTTTAGTCGCTTGTGTAACTTCAGTTTTGAAGTCTGCACTTGGTTGTTCTGCCACTGTTTCAATTGCCTTTGAAATAGGTATTTGTTTGTTTGTTGAAGCGATTGATGATACTAAACATACAACTTCTTTATCCTTGATTTTTAGTCGTTGTTTAGCATTTAATCTGTTTGTTTTGATATTATTTCTATGTTTCAATTCAGTAACTGTCAGACCATATTTTGATGCGATTGATGATAAAGTTTCTCCTTTTTTAACCTTATGGTATATGGCCGGAATGTATTTATTGGTTTGATGTGGAAAGGTTAAATTTGTATTTGAGAGTTGCTTAGAATGAAATGTGTCAGCTAAAATCGTTTCGGAAACCTTAACGTTAATATTATTGGTCGGTTGAGTTGAGTTTAGAGGAATGACTCTTCCGGCTTTAATATAGCGTTTCATATAATATGGTTCGTCCGATTTTGAAATGATTACTCCGTTTCGAGAGGAGGCATGAATAAAATTAAAACTGCCGTTTTCAGGTACTACAACAATGCCTACATGCCCTACCCGTTTGCTGATATGCCTTCCGGAGAAGAAAACCAAATCGCCCGTTTTAAGATCTGATAAATTGACCGAATCAAATTGAGTGGCTTGTTCGGCGGATGAATGTTTTAGTTCAAAACCAAAATTTCGATATACAAAAGAAGTAAATCCTGAACAATCAAACGATTTAGACGATCCGTTTCCACCGCGATGATAGCGTGAATTCATAAAAATCTTAGCATAATTAATTATAGAATCGGTAATCCCAATTTGAAATGTAGGATAAGTTGATGAATGAATTGAATCAAAGGCAATCCGATGTAGTTGATGCGGCGAAGCAACCGATAAGTTGAATGAAAGTAGTAAAAAAAAGAATAAAAAGAACTGTTTTTGCAAAGACATGAGATGAATATCGCTGATAATTAATGTATTGCAAAGATACTTTTTTTGAAACGATAATTCGGTAGCAATTGATTCTTTTTAATATAAATAGAGATTGTTTTTCAAAAATTGTCAGAAAACTACTTTTGCATCATTTT
>CAZEEB010000078.1:0-9426 GCA_964511245.1 uncultured Paludibacter sp. | reverse complement strand
CTACAGTAAAAGTGCCTTTATTCATTAGCGAAGGCGAAACTATTGAGATTGACACCCGTGATGGTTCATACCAGGGACGTGTAAAATCATGATATTCAACACTAAGCAATACCATGCGATAAATTCAAAGTCTGATAAACTATTCGTTTTTCAGACTTTTTTTTATTGCAATGATGTATATTCAACTAAAATCAACTTAATTTGCATAGCTAATGTTTCAATAATTAAAGGATGAAAAAACGATTGCAAAGTTTTGGTTATGCCGGACGGGGAATTTGGCAGGTTTTCAGGTCGGAAACGAATATGAAAATACATGTTTTAATTGCTGTTTTAGTTGTCATTTTTGGATTCTATTTTCAAATCAGTATTCAGGAATGGATTGCCTGCTTATTTTGCATTGGATTGGTTTTCAGTGCCGAAATGATAAATACAGCTATCGAAAATGTGGTGGATTTGGCTTCGCCTCTGCATCATGAACTTGCCGGAAAAGCAAAAGATATTGCTGCAGGAGCAGTTTTAATATGCGCAATTATTTCAGCCATCATTGGGTTGTTAATATTCATACCAAAAGCATGGGCATTACTATGATAAAATTTAATCCATTTGCCGATTTTTTTAATTTGCTTTATCCCGATTTATGTGTAGTTTGCAACGAAAATTTACTTAAAACCGAGCAGCACATTTGTCTGAAATGTCTAAATTCCATTCCAAAAACAAATTACCATACTTACCCTGACAATCCAATTGAAAAACGATTTTGGGGAAAAACACCAATTTACAGAGCTACAGCTTTCTTCTTTTATCAGAAAGGTTCTGCATTTCAAAAATTGCTACATGCGCTAAAGTATAAAGGAAATAAAGAAATAGGGGAGAAAATAGGAAAATATGCTGCGATTGACTTGTTGGAATCTGTAGATTTCAATTCGGTTGATATTATAATTCCCGTACCCCTTCATCCCGAGAAATACAAAAAACGCGGCTACAATCAAAGTGAATGGATTGGCAAAGGATTATCTGACATATTAGGGATAGCTCAGGATACCAGCACTTTGCAGCGGATTAGGGAAAATACAACCCAAACCAAAAAATCAGTATTTGAGCGTTATGAAAATACGGAAGGTATTTTTGAATGTTCTGATTTGGAGAATTTGGAAGGGAAACACGTTTTACTGGTTGACGATGTACTTACTACCGGTTCTACACTCGAAGCCTGTGTCACTGCCTTACTCCGCGTGAAAGACATTAAAGTGAGCATTTTTACACTTGCAGTAGCCTGATTTAATCATTTTTATACTATTAAAACTATTTTCAAGCTGTTTTGTTTTCTAATTGTAATATAACAGGTTTCAATTTGCTCAAATTTTAATACAAAAACATTAATCCTGCCTAAAAAGATTGAGAAAATTTGTAGATTTGCATTCAAAACCTTTTTTGCATAAAAATTATATTTTAGTTGAAACTTTATGCATTCCAAACTTAACTTTATCTGTATTTTACTTTCTGTTTTTTTGATTGCTTGTTCGCTCATGCCCAACGACATGAAAACGGCCGAGAAAATTATGGATTCCAATCCCGATTCGGCTCTGCATATTTTAGAACATATGCATCCAAATCAAGCATTTATGGATGCCGACCGTGCCTTGTATGGAATTTTACTGTTTCAGGCACTCGATAGAAACAACAAAGCCCTCCAGCCCGATTCCGTGCTTAATTACTCCATAAATTATTACAGCAATTCCAGCAACAAAGTATATTTGGCCACCGCTTATTACTACAAAGCAAGACTTTATAAGCGTGCGCAACAATTTGATCAGGCTACTTTGTTTTACTTAAAAGCCCTTGATTTAATCCGGAATGAAAAAAAATACAGTTTATTAGGCAAAATATATTCCGACATGGGAGATATTTGCTCTATTCAAAAAGACTATACTAAATCGATGAAAAAATACGAAGAATCTATCTATTTTTTCAAATTAGCCGGCGATACACTTGAAGCTTCGTATAAAGTTATTGATATTGCCCGTATGTATCGGTTTATGAAAGACTACCAAAAGGCACGGCAGTTTTATACAAAATCACTCCTGCAAAGTCCCGATTCTTTTTTACATGGTATTGTTTATCAAGAAATTGGAATAAACTATTTTTTTGCAAAACAATATGATTCTGCAAAATACTTTTTGAACAAAAGCCTGCTATATCCATACAAAGGAACAAATTATGCCATACGCTGCTATAATTTGGCTGATTTATATTTCGAGCTTAATCAATTTGATTCTGCCTTTTTGTATGCCAATAAAGCAATGAAATATCCTGCCACTTTTTTCATTCAACGTGAATGCTATCGAATTTTAACAAATACCGAATACAGCAAAGGCGATTTTAAACAAATGGCAACATATATGTCTAAATATCAAGACTGTACAGATTCAGTTCGTAAAATTGAAACTCAAACCAAAACTACAATACTCGAAGATTTACACCAAACAAGCAGCGCTGCAAGTAAATCAAATCAATTTCTTATTATTTCAGTATTTATTATTCTAATAATCTTGGCTTTAAGTCTATTTATAGTGCTTACGCTTCGTATAAAAAGCAATAGAAAACAGCAAGAACTGAAAACTACTGAAAAAAAATTGGTTGAAAAACAACTTGTTTTGAAACATAATTTGATTCAGAAATTACAAGAAACAAGGGATTTACATTCTTCAGTATTTAAAAAAGCCAATGGAACAGAACGTGAGCTGATTATAAAAGAAATTTATAACAATACACTTCATATTGACGATTGGGAAGCTTTTAAAACATTGATGAACAAAACATTTAACAATATTGTCGGTAATTTAGAGTCTCGTTATTCGGAAATTAACAAAAAAGAAATCTTATGGTGCTGCCTGTTTTTACTGGATATTCCTAATAACGAAATGTTGAATTTGCTGGACTGCAAACAAAGCAGCCTGTATAAATTAAAATACCGGATTACTATAAAACTACAGCTCACCACTGCTGCCGAGCTCGAACATTTACTTCTCGAATTAGCCGGCGAAAAATAATACGCATTTTTAGCTTTTCAAAAATAGCCCTGCTCAAAATACCTATTATTTTAACAACATTCTAATTGAAAAATTGGCTTGTCTCAATATTTCCTACACATGCACATATAATGTGCTACAAATCAAGCACATAAAAATCGGCTTGTCTCAATATTTTTTCTTACAAAATTTGGCTGTTTGTTTAGCACTGTCTAATTTAGCACTATGAAGAGTTGGCTTATTATGCCAGTTCCGTTAAATACTATGTTCAATTTTCAAAAAAATTATTTTGTATGAAAAAAATTAAAGATTCCGGTTTCATGTTTTTGTTTATTTGCGTTTTAACAAACCAGTTTGTTTTTGCTGACATTATCATCCGCAGGGATGACCCAACCGGTGGTCAGCCCACAGCTCCTGCAATGAGCAGCTTATCTAAAACCAAATCATTTTCTACTGCAAGCACTTCAAGCTTTATTCCGGTAGCAGCCGATGTAGTTGGAACAGAATTAATTGTTGATTTCACATCATCTGTTGGTACTGCCTATTTATCGGTGGTAGATCAAAGCGGTAATGTGGTTTATCAAACCGTGGTTGATACATTTAATTCTGCTCAAGTATTAATTCCGTTAGATGGCTTACAAAAAGCTAAGTACTCGTTGAAAATTTCGTACGGAACTAGCAGACTAACTGGAGATTTCCAGTTGTAGACTGAATTTTTATTCGGAGCGGTACAAAAAACCGCTCCGATTTTTCACATCCATATTTAAACATTAGGAAAAAATACAGATTGTATGAAGACAATTTTAAAGGCTATGCTTAAAAGGAATTTGATTACAAAAAATCAAAACGAATATTATGCACAAATACTTCTTGCTGAAACATTCAATGTTTCGGACATTATAACTGAGTTGATAAAGGATAACAAAGACTTAAATCAAGAATTTGCGTTGGCACTTATCAAATCGTTTAACACTAAAGTAATTGAACTTGTAGCAAGTGGTAATCAGGTAAATACAGGTTTGGTAAGTATAAGTCCAATAATAAAAGGTTCGATAATTAACAAAAAGTGGAATGCATCAATAAATAGAGTTGATGCAAATATTTTGGCTGGTTTTGAACTAAATAAAGCACTGATAAACACAAATATACAGGTTTTAGAAGAACAGAGTGAAACTTTAGAAACAATTGACCAATCGGTTTTGGCATCTGAATCTGAAGTAACGAATGAAAATAACGAATTTATTAATCATATAATTTTGAAACCTAAGCCCGAGCCGCCTTGTGGCATTGCATTTAGGCGTTGGCTTTGGAATTCATAAAGCGTTTTTTTTAAAACAAATCAGATATAGAACATAGCAAAAGTATGATTTGTATTGCTAATTTAAATTTTAGCAATGGAAAGAGCATTCATTCGTGAGAATCGATGCTCTTTTTTTATTTTAAAGTGCTAATTAACACAATAGAATACTTAAATTATACATATTTATACTTTACAGGATTTGGAGGCTAGTATTGAAGTGATTTATAGAATAAAAATATGCTAAATAGTTATATAATAGTTATAATTTTCAAATAAGCTATAGCAGTTATATAGAAAAACGTAGCTATAAACAGTAACTTTCATGAGAATTTAATGCATATTTATTGTATAAATGGAATATTATACAGGAATAAAGAAATATTTCTTTAATTCCTTTCGTACTCTGAAAAAAAGTAGTACTTTTGTGCCGTCAAAAAAAAGACAAACTTGGAAAAAGTGAGATTAAAAACAAAATAGAATCATTTAAACAAAAAAAAATGGCAAATTTAGATTTATCAAAGTATGGTATTACGGGCAACATAGAAGTTGTTCACAATCCATCTTACGAAGTTCTTTATCAAGCTGAAGTTGATCCAAAAAACGAAGGTTTTGAAAAAGGCGTTTTAACAAATTCAGGAGCCGTATCTGTTGATACAGGCAAATTTACAGGTCGCTCACCTAAAGACAAATTCTTTGTTAAAGATGCGGTAACCGATGAGCATTTATGGTGGGATGGCACCATTAACCGTCCAACCACACCCGAAGTTTTTGAACATTGTAAAAATTTAGTAACTTCTCAACTTTCTACAGCATCAAAACTATATGTTGTGGATACGTTTTGCGGTACTAACGAAGATACGCGTTTGAAAGTGCGTTTCATTATGGAAGTGGCATGGCAAGCACATTTTGTAACCAATATGTTTATCCGTCCATCGCATTTTGAGTTAGATAACTATGGCGAACCTGATTTTGTGTGTTTAAATGGTTCTAAAACCACCAATCCGAATTGGAAAGAACAAGGTTTAAATTCTGAAGTATTTACATTGTTCAATTTAACTACCAAAATGCAAGTAATTGGTGGTACCTGGTACGGTGGCGAAATGAAAAAAGGTATTTTTGCTTTGCAAAATTACTACCTTCCACTTAAAGGTATGGCTTCTATGCACTGTTCGGCCAATGTAGGTAAAGATGGTGATGTGGCCATTTTCTTTGGTTTGTCCGGAACTGGTAAAACAACCCTGTCTGCTGACCCAAAACGTTATTTGATTGGTGACGATGAGCATGGATGGGACGACAACGGTGTGTTTAACTACGAAGGTGGTTGTTATGCAAAAGTAATTGATTTGGAACAAGACAAAGAGCCTGATATTTGGAGAGCTATTCGTAGAGATGCATTGTTAGAAAATGTAACTGTAAATGCTGATGGTACGCCTGATTATACCGCAGCAGCGTCAAAAACAGAAAACACTCGAGTTTCATATCCTATTTATCATATTAACAAAATTGTATCTCCTTCACGTGCGGGACATGCCTCAAAAATTATTTATCTGTCGGCTGATGCTTTTGGTGTTTTGCCTCCGGTATCTATTTTGGACGAACAATCGGCACAATATCATTTCTTATCTGGTTTTACTTCAAAATTAGCCGGTACTGAGCGTGGTATTACCGAACCTGTTCCGTCATTTTCGCCTGCATTTGGCGAAGCATTCTTAACGCTTCATCCTACAATGTATGCTAAAACTTTGATTGGCAAAGCAAAAGAACACAATGCTAAAGTTTATTTGGTAAATACTGGTTGGAATGGTACCGGAAAACGTATTTCGTTGAAAAATACCCGTGCTATTATTGATGCCATTATTGATGGTTCTATTGAGAAAGCTGAAACTATAAAGATTCCGGTATTAAACTTAGTAGCTCCGAAAGCATTGAATGGTGTAGAAGCAGGCATTCTTGACCCTCGCGACACTTATGCTGATGTTACCGAATGGGAAACAAAAGCAAAATCACTTGCAGCTAAATACATTAAAAATTTTGAACAATACTGTGATAATGATGCAGCAAAGGCTTTGATTCCTTCTGGACCACAATTGTAAGAATACCAAAGAGTCAAGAACCAAAATTCAAGACTTAAATACAAAAACGAGCTGTTCGATTTATTTCGGGCAGCTCGTTTTATTTGAATTGAATTATTTTTTAATGCTTCTGAAACATTCATCAAAATACAGCAATTGATATTTAATGGAATTTGTCCAGTACACCCAATTATGTGATCCGGGCCGTTCAATATAATCGTGATCTATATTCAAAATCATTAACCGGCGATGTAGTGCGGCATTAATTTGATAGAAAAAATCAGACACTCCACAATCGATAATTAAATTGAGTTCCTTGTTTTTAAGAGATTCAACCATATTTACCACTGAGCGCTTATTCCACTCTTCGGGACTTGTTTCGAAATTTCCCAGCCGTTTAGCCAAGTCATACTTTTTGGTTGAAAAACGCAAATCAACACCGCCACTCATACTACCAGCATTGGCAAATAAATCTTTATTTCGCAATGCAAGATACAGTGCCCCATGTCCACCCATACTAAGTCCGGTAATTGCACGGTTCAAGCGGTTAGGGATGGTGGCATAATGTGCATCTACAAATGGCAATAAATCCCTGATAATATAGGATTCATATTGAAAAGTAGTATCAATGGGGCTATCAATATACCAACTGCTATAGCCTCCATCGGGACACACAATCAGAAGTTGATGCTCTGTTGAAAGTGTTTTGATTGATGGAACAGTTTTAACCCATTTTGCATAATTATCGCTGTAGCCATGAAGTAGATATACCACCGGATAATGTTTTTTGGCAGAATAGTTTTCGGGGACAACCACCACGGCTTTAATTTCTTTGTGCATTTTGGCAGATAGCACTGAAATGGTATCAACCTGATTACGTGAAAAAACCAGCTGAAATAAAAAAATAAAAATTAATAAAATATTAATACGTTTCATCCTAAAAAATTTGTTTTATTTATATAAATATTGAAATTCAAGTACTTGTAAGCATTATTTATGTCTCTTTTCCAATTGATTTTGTATTTTTTTAATGGCTGCTTCAATTGATTTTTCGGGTTCAATAACATTGAATTCACCCCAAAATTTAGGATCTGAAAATCCAGTGGCTTCGTCACTGATTATAACGGATGGTTTAAGTTTGTCTTTGTAGTTAAACGCTTTGTTTTCGGCGCTTTGACCCCAATCCGTAACAGCCAATTCAACTGTTGAAAAATAATTGGTATTAAATAGCTTTTTCTTCCATATTATTCTCATTCCCAATTCAATTCTACTATAGGCATAATACCATTTCCCTTCTTTTTCAAGATAATCCACTCTGTATTTTGTTTCGGTGGGATAGGCTCGTGCATTGAAAGGCTTTTTTTTGATAAACATTTCGGAAGCAGCATCTTTATCTTTTATATTCAGACTAAAAACGGCAGTTTTAAGTGCTAAACTTTTAGCGTCGATATACAATTTTCCGTAATACATTGGCTGTATTATGCCCTGCCGTTGTTTAAAATCCAGTACATAAATAAGTTGCTTATCTTCATAGCTCGAATGATCGAAACGAAACTCATAATTGCTAATCATTTCATTTGTAAAAATGAAATCAGGATTTTTCATAATATCTAAATAAAGCGTATTAAATGGACCACCCTGAAGCTTAAATGCCAATGTATCTAATCTGGAATAATCAGCCTGCTTTCGCGATTTAAACAACCTAACAGCATCCGCAGTGAATGAGGTATAAGGTTGTTTGTTTATCTCCACCACAGCCTCTGCAACAGATACATAAGCGCTGTGTGATTTACGAATTGTTTCACGATAAAATGCTGTCATTAGAGTTGGCGAATTAAAATAGTTTTGACCTCGTTTTTCGAGTACTGCTCTAATTAGCAGTTCTGCATCTTTCGAAATCACATTTAACTCGGGAAGTTGAATAGACGAAGGTTCTAGTTCAATGCGGGCCTTAGCTAAATCGGCAAGACTAGCCAATTTGTGTACATAACCCATAAAACTTATTTTAACCATCGGGTTGACTAAGTTTTTTGCAATTTTAATCGAAAATTCGCCTTCGGAATTGGAAATGCTAGAAACGTTAGTGCCAACTATCGTTAGTCCGGCATAAGGGAGGGAAATGCCTGTTTTTTTATCTACAATTTTACTTCTGTATTCAATAAAGTTTTCGGTTTCAAAACTCAGGTTAGCATATATTACAATTGGAGTTACAAACAAAGCAATAAAAATGAATGTTATCCGGATGTTAGGAAATAATTCTGATGGGTTATCAATCATTTTTTTCATATTTTAAAGCAATAAGATTTGGCGGCTGTAAAAATAACTAAAAATGTCTGAATAAAAAAAGGCTGAAATATAACTTCAGCCTTTTTTATAATGTTGAGAATCTTGGGTTATCTCATTGGTTGACCCATTGCAGGTTGAGCTTCAGGTTTTTCAATCGAAATTAATTCAACTTCGAAAATTAAAGCAGAAAAAGGTTTGATTTTCCCACGGTCGGCTGCAGCATAAGCCAATTCTTGTGGAATATACAATTTATAGGTTGAACCTACAGGCATTAATTTCAAAGCTTCGGTCCAACCTTTAATTACTTGGTTAGCCTGAAATACAAGTGGTTCTTTACCGGTATTGCTATCAAATTCTGTTCCATCAATCAAAGTTCCTTTGTAGTTAACTTTTACACGGTCAGTTTCGGTAGGTAGTGGTCCATTTCCTTTTTTAACCACTTCGTATTGCAATCCACTTGTAGTGGTTACAACACCCGGTTTTTTAGCGTTTTCAGCCAAAAATTTAACTCCAGCTTCTTTGTTTGCACCATATAATTTCTCCATTTTTTTAGCTTGAAGTACCGACATTGTTTTTTGCAAATACTCTTGAGCTGTTTTTGCATCCATTTGTATTTTTGAACCTCTCAAACCATTTACCAAACCTTGTTTAATAAGTTTGATATCCACTTTTAGTGAAGAATCGCCCATTAATCCGGTTTTTGTTTGTTCTTTAAGTGCAGTACCTATTTTGTTACCCA
>CAZEEB010000077.1:0-9491 GCA_964511245.1 uncultured Paludibacter sp. | reverse complement strand
AACAGCCCAGTTTTTCTATTTCAGCTTTTACTTTCTGACCAATTTCGTGCAAATGAACATGTCCGGGAACAAATTGCGTAAATGAATTTACGATTGCGATAATGGGTTTTCCCATTTGTTTGTCAGTCATTCCATTAGCACGCCACAATGAACGCGCTCCTGCCATTCTTCGGCCACCTGTGCTGGTTGTACTACGAAGAACTTTCCCCCCAATCCCCTGTAACGGGAGCTGTGAAGTGTTATTTTTTGCTTTATATATCATATCATTGTTGATTTTCAAAACAACCTTTTTTTTGCCATCCATAATTTTAGCTTTAGGGGCTTAGAGGGCTACTTAAAATAAAAAACCTTTCTCAGTTATGGTGAGAAAGGTTTTTTGTATTTCAAATACATTAATACAACGCAACCATCTCACTTCTGATTTTCGACCAAAAGCACGACGAGCACGATTTCTGTAAAAATGCGTTGAGATTTCATTGTTTTAAATTAATTTTGGCTGCAAAGATAAGGCAAGAAAATGATATTCCAAAATAGTTTATTATAAAAAAATGTTATTTTTGTTCAATTCGTAAGGATAACTGTATTTTTTGTTCCAATAATTTATGTTTACACGTAAATGAGCAATTTAGACTTAAAATTGTTATACAAAAAACTTATGCCTTAAAGATATAACATCCAAATAAGGTAATGACAGAAAAAATATATTATTTTTGCAAGCAATTTTGACAAATACCATGGAAGAAAAAATATATAAATATATTAATCATATCAACTCACCCATTGATTTAAAAGCACTTAAAAGAGATGAACTGCCAATCGTATGTGATGAACTCCGACAATTTATAATCGATGAAGTATCAAAAAACCCCGGTCATCTGGGATCAAGTTTGGGCGTGGTTGAACTTACAGTAGCACTTCACTACGTTTTTAATACACCTTATGATCGTATCGTTTGGGATGTAGGTCATCAGGCTTATGGTCATAAAATTCTTACAGGTAGACGTGAACAATTTCATACTAACCGACAATTTAAAGGCCTTTGTGGTTTTCCATCACCCAAAGAAAGTGAATATGATGCATTTGGAGTAGGGCATTCATCTACTTCCATTTCTGCCGGATTGGGTATGTCAGTTGCTTCAATACTCAAAGAAGAAGCAAAAAGGCAAGTTGTTTCAGTAATTGGAGATGGTGCTATGACAGGAGGATTGGCATTTGAGGGTTTGAATAATGCTTCAATGAGCAAAAATAATATGCTGATTATTTTAAACGATAATCAAATGGCAATAGACCCTATTCAAGGAGGATTTACACAATATTTAGTTGATATCACTACCTCACATGCCTATAATAAAATAAGATATAAAACCTATAATTTTTTAAAAAAGATAGGACTTATTAATGAAAAAGGACGTGATAGAATTATTAGCTTTAACAACACAGTAAAGGCTGCAATTACAAAACAGCATAATATATTTGAAGGACTAAATATACGATATTTTGGACCAATAGATGGACATGATGTGGACGAACTGGTCAGAATTATGTCGGAAATAAAAAAATACAATGGACCTAAAGTGCTCCATATCATTACTAAAAAAGGAAAGGGTTATGAACCTGCCGAAAATTCGGCTACTGAATGGCATGCACCCGGACTGTTTAATGTGGAAACAGGTGAACGAAAAAATTGTGCAACATCAGCACCAACTCCCCCTTTGTTTCAGGATGTATTTGGGAAAACATTGCTTAAACTGGCATTGAAAAACCCTAAAATTGTAGGTATAACACCTGCCATGCCAAGTGGATGCTCCATGACATTTATGCAAAAAGAGCTGCCAAACAGAGTATTCGATGTTGGGATTGCTGAAGCCCATGCAGTCACTTTCGCAGCAGGAATGGCAAAAGAAGGCTTAATTCCTTACTGTAATATTTATTCGTCATTTATGCAACGTGCTTATGATAGTCTAATTCATGATGTTGCACTCCAGAACCTAAGTGTTGTTTTCTGCCTCGACAGAGCTGGTTTGGTTGGTTCTGATGGTGCTACACATCATGGTCAATTCGATATGGCATATATGCGATGCATTCCTAATCTTAGCATTTCTGCTCCACGCAATGAAATTGAACTTAGAAATCTAATGTACACAGTCCAAATTAGAGAAAGAGGTCCATTTGCAATTCGTTTTCCACGCGGAAAAGGTACCATAGTTGATTGGCGAAAACCATTTCAAGAAATTGAAATAGGTAAAGGCGAATGTTTGAAGGATGGAAACGATTTGGCTATTCTAACAATTGGAACAATTGCTACCAGTGCACAAAAAGCTATCGAACTAATTGAAAAAGACGAAAAAATATCTATTGCTCATTACGATATGAGATTTTTAAAACCACTTGACGAAGTAATGCTTCACGAAATAGCAAAGAAATTTAAAAAAATAATTACGATTGAAGATGGTGTTATAAATGGAGGTTTTGGAAGTGCTGTTTTGGAATTTATGTCTGATAATAATTACTCCATTCAAATCAAACGAGTTGGCATACCTGACAGTTTTATTGAACACGGTACTCCGGATGAATTATATCACATGTTGGAACTTGATGCTGAAGGAATAGCAATGACCATAACTAAATTCATTCAATAATTTTATAAGAGACTCATGTAATTCTTTGAAGTACAATCATTTATTGTTTTTTATAATTGCGATTGACCTATTTAATTTTGCTAGGCAATTCGCTAATTTGTTATAATTATATGATATTTCTTTTCAAGTTGCTTGCCGTTATTCAAAATGTATATACCTTTGTTTAAATTTTAAAACACAAATATTATGAAAAAACGAATTATTTTAGCAATTTTTGTTGCCTTTTCCATGTCAGGATTTACACAGGTTGACAAAATTTTAGGAAAATGGAAAACCATTGATGATAAAGACGGTAGCGAAAAATCAATTGTTTTAATTTTCAAAGCAAATAATGGAAAATACTTTGGGAAAATTGAAAAACTTTTCAAAGAACCCGAAAAACTTTGTACGGAATGTGAAGGTACAAATAAAAATCAACCTATTTTGGGGATGATGATAATAAATAATTTAGTAGAAAAAGATTTAAAACTAACTGGTGGCACTATTTTAGACCCTAAAAACGGAAAAGTTTATAAATGCAATATTAGTCTTGAAAAAGGGGGCGAAAAACTTAGTGTGAGAGGATCTCTTGATAGAAATGGTTGGATAGGTCGTTCACAAACCTGGATTCGGGTAAAATAAATAGTTAGATATTCGAATATCATGGTTTCGGATTGCATAAATAGAAACATGTAATGTTAAATAACATAAAATTCAATCAAATAACTCGAAAATATGTTGTATAACATAAAACATGCCTTATCTTTGCACTGTGTTTTTCATGGTATTAGATTTAAGGTTAATTTTAAAGATTGGGTTGTCGTGAGACAACCTTTCTTGTTTTTAAAACTAGCAATCAATATTTGTGACAATATATTATAATGATTTTCTTAATAAGTTTTTGAACTAAACATCAATCAATTGACATCATCGGCAAGCAATCGACTATTTCGTAGTATAATTACTGCACTTCTGAAAACCAAAAAGACAGTTTGGTGGTTATTGAAGTTGATACTTCCTATCAGTTTGTTCGTTAGTTTTCTACAATATTGGGGTGTTATAGCTTGGATTTCAGGCTTTTTAAAACCGGTTTTTTCATATATAGGCTTGCCAGGTGAATCGGCAGTTGTATTTATAACCAGTTTATTTGTGCCTTTATACGGTCCAATTGCTGTAATAGCCACTTTCCCATTCACATTGCGGGAAATTACAATACTTGCCATCATGTGTCTGATTTCTCATAATATCTTTGTTGAAACTGCTATTCAAAAGAAAACCGGATCATCGGTAGTAGGGATTTTAATTATCCGATTGTTCATGTCGCTAGTTGCTGCTTATTTCCTTAATTTATTATTGCCCATAAATATTGGTTCCAATCATATTTTGCATCAAAACATTGTTTTTAATAATATAACTGAAATGCTTATTAATTGGGCTCAAAGTGCAGGACATTTAATTTTAAAAATTGGATTAATTGTTAGTGCTTTGATGATACTACAGGGAATTCTTAAAGAATTTAGAATGCTATCGTTGATTTCTAAATTCTTTGCCCCAATTATGCGCATTATGGGTTTAACGGTTGAAAGTTCATTTCTTTGGTTCGTTGCCCAGACTTTAGGATTGACTTATGGTTCTGCGGTCATGTTAGAAGAGGTTGAGAATAACGAAATTAGTCCATACAGTGCCAATTTGCTTAATTTTCACATTGCAATAAACCATTCATTACTTGAAGATACACTTTTATTTGTGGCAATTGGCGTTCCGGTACTTTGGATAACCATTCCTCGTATCATACTGGCTGTCATAGTGGTGTGGGTTCTGAGGTTAATCCTTAAATTTAAAAATCCACATTGAATTTGCAATGTGGATTTTTAAATATGTATTTTTTTAAGTTTTGTATTATTACGGTAAAGCCGCAATTTGTTTTTTAATTATGGCTTTGATTTCTTTTGTTTCCGGATTAAAATCCATAACTATGGTATCGCCGGTTTCAAGTTCACCACTCAAAACTACATCTGCAAGTTCATCTTCAAGGTATTTTTGAATAGCACGTTTTAACGGACGAGCACCAAATTGAATGTCATAGCCTTTATCAGCAATATAATCTTTTGCTTCAGAAGTCAATTCAAGATTATAGCCCATTGCAGCTACCCTAGCAAAAATTCCTTTCAATTCGAGATCAATAATTGAACGAATAGACTCTTTGCTTAATTGATCAAACATAATAACATCGTCAACTCTGTTTAGAAACTCCGGTGCAAAAGTTCTATTTAAAGCTTTTTGAATAACACTTCTGGAAAATTCAGATTCAAGTTCGGTTGTAGATGGCGTTGTAAATCCTACACCTTTACCAAAATCTTTCAATTGTCGGGTTCCCACATTGGAAGTCATAATAATAATGGTGTTTTTGAAATCAATTCGGCGACCTAAGCTATCGGTTAATCTACCTTCGTCCATTACTTGCAATAAAATATTGAACACATCGGGGTGCGCTTTTTCAATCTCATCAAGTAATACAATTGAATATGGTTTACGGCGTACTTTCTCAGTCAACTGACCACCTTCTTCGTATCCAACATAACCCGGAGGAGCACCAATTAATCTTGAAACGCTAAATTTTTCCATATATTCGCTCATATCCACCCTTATCAATGAATCGGCGCTATCAAACATAAATTCTGCCAAAATTTTAGCTAAATGAGTTTTACCCACACCTGTTGGACCTAAAAAAATAAATGAACCAATTGGTTTGTTTGGATCTTTAAGTCCAATCCGATTTCGTTGAATGGCTTTTACTATTTTATTTACAGCTTCATCCTGACCAATAACTTTTGCCTGAAGTACTTCTTTCATTTGTCTTAGCTTCAAACCTTCAGCTTGAGCAATTCGTTGTACCGGAATGCCTGACATCATGGCAACTACCTCTGCAACTTGCTCTTCATCAACAGTTTCGGGGTGTTTTTGAGCTTCTTCTTCCCAGCGTTTTATTGCATCTTCCAATTGATATTGAAATTGTTTTTCCTGATCACGTATCGGGCCTGCAAGTTCATATTTTTGTTCTGATAAAACTTTCAGTTTTTCTTTCTTCAAATCCTCAATTTGCTTTTCAAGTAGCTCTATTTCAGCAGGTACTGAAACTGTGCCAATGTGAACACGTGAACCGGCTTCATCCAAAGCATCAATGGCTTTATCCGGAAAACAACGGTCGGTAATGTAACGGTCAGTAAGCCGAACACATGCTTTTATAGCATCGGGCGTATAGCGCACATTGTGATGGTATTCGTACCTGTCTTGAATATTGCTAAGAATTTCCAATGTTTCGTCGGCCGTAGTTGGATCAACCATAACTTTCTGAAATCGACGTTCCAAAGCACCATCTTTTTCTATGCTTTGACGATATTCATCAAGGGTAGTTGCACCAACACATTGAATTTCGCCACGAGCCAGAGCCGGTTTAAGCATATTAGCAGCATCTAGTGAACCAGGTGCACCTCCGGCTCCTACAATGGTATGAATTTCATCGATAAACAGGATTATATCCGGATTTTTTTGTAACTCGTTTAGTATGGCTTTTATGCGTTCTTCAAATTGTCCACGATATTTTGTCCCCGCAACTATCGAAGCCATATCAAGTGACACAACACGCTTATCAAACAACACACGTGAAACACGGCGTTGAATGATACGCAATGCCAATCCTTCAACGATGGCTGATTTTCCAACTCCGGGATCACCTATTAGTACAGGATTATTTTTTTTACGTCGACTTAAAATCTGAGCCAATCTTTCTATTTCTTTTTGACGTCCAACAATGGGGTCGAGTCTGTTTTCAAGGGCTGCTTTGGTAATATCTGTACCGAAAGAGTCTAAAGCAGGTGTATCACTTTGTTTTGCCCCCGATGTGCTTGAAGGATTAACCTTCTTTTTTTGTCGCGGTTCATCTTCATCTTCATCATCATCATGAAAGTTAGTGCCCATAATTGGCAAATCGTGAGGTGTTTCTATATAGGCTTTAACTTGTTCATAACTAAGACTTTCAGCTGTTAAAACTTCAACAGCTAAATTGTTTTTTTCTTTTAAAATTGCAAGTAGAAGGTGTTCGGTATCAGCAGTTCCGAGTGACATTGAACGAGTTTCAAGCTCCATTATTTTTTTTATTCGTTCGGTGCTTTTCAAGTTTGGTAGTTCGGCACCGGTGGGTTCTAAATCAGTACGAATCTGATTTTCAATACTCTGTTTTATTTTGGTTAAATTAATGTGTGATGTTTGAAGTATTTCAATTGCTTTTCCATCACCATTGCGAAGTATACCTAGCAGCAAATGTTCAGGACCAATGTAATTATTTCCGAGTCTTTCTGCTTCTTGCGAACTGTATAACAGCACATTATGTAATTGTTCTGAATAGTTTACTGACATATAATGGTTCTCCTATTTTAATTTGACAAATATAGCGAAGTTAATGTACAATTTATATTTTTTCTAATAAATAATTTTAGATATTTTTCAACTGAAAATTAGGTTTCAAAAAGCATACCGAAATATTTTTAGTGTATTTATTCGGTAATTTTGGCAATTTGATTAAAAAAATGATTTTTTTGAGTAGATTTGCAACCGTAAAATGTGAATTGATTACAGAAATCAATTTTATTACAAAACACTTAATTTAATAAATAGTTTTATGACAGAAAAAATTTCTTCCTCGTTGCGCGAATCAAAATCTGCTCGTTGGATAGTGTTGGTATTGGTTTCATTTACCATGATGTGTATGTATTATCTAACCGATGCAATGGCACCTTTGCAGCAGTATTTACAGACAAATTTAAAATGGAGTGCCACTGAATATGGTTTATTTACAAGCGGTTACGGTTGGTTTAACGTATTCCTTCTTATGCTTGTTTTCAGCGGGATGATACTCGATAAATTGGGTACACGTTTTACCGGAGTGCTTGCAATTGCAGTCATGCTTGTAGGTGCGGGAATAAAATACTGGGCTATTTCCGGGCATATTGATGGTTCAATAACCATTGCGATTGGCGATTGGCGTATATTAAGTGAAACATCACGATCTGCAGTTTTTGCCGGTTTGGGATTTGCCATTTTTGGTGTGGGATGCGAAATGTTCGGAATATCTGCCAATAAGGCAGTGGTTCGCTGGTTTAAAGGAAAAGAAATGGCTCTTGCTATTGGATTGAATACTTCAACTGGTCGAATTGGTACAGCATTGGCCATGTTTACTCCACTACCACTTTATAATCTAACAAAAAATGTGAGTACCCCTGTTATCGTTTCAATTATATTACTTTTAATTGGGTTGTTGGTATTTTTATTATTTACTGTGTTGGATAAGCGACTGGATAAGGAAGAAACTGCGGCAGGTGTAGAGGCGGAGGAAGAATTTAAATTTGCTGATATTAAGGAAATTGCATCCAATCGCGCTTTTTGGTATATAGCCATACTTTGTGTGCTTTTTTATTCAGCAGTTTTCCCATTTATAAAATTCGCAACTAATTTAATTGTTCAAAAATTTTCAGTAGATGATACTTTTGCAGGCTATATACCGGCCTTATTACCATTTAGTGCCCTGTTATTAACCCCCTTATTTGGTGGAATTTCTGACAAAAAAGGTAAAGCTGCAAGTATTATGATAGCAGGTTCAATTTTATTGGTTTGTGTTCATTTATTGTTTTCGATACCCTCACTCAACAGTTTTCCAATTGCTATTGGATTAGTAATGTTATTAGGCATTGCATTTTCGCTTGTCCCTTCAGCAATGTGGCCTTCGGTGGCAAAAATTATTCCTCACAGCAAACTCGGAACAGCTTACGCCATGATTTTTTGGGTTCAAAATTGGGGTTTAATGCTCGTTCCACTACTTATTGGCAGTGTGCTCGACAAATATTGCATTATCGGAACATTAACTAAAACAGTAGATGGGAAAGAACAACATTTGACACAATATAACTACATGATACCCATGCTTATTTTTGCATGTTTCGGTGTACTTGCTATAGTTTTCGCATTTTTGCTTAAAGGCGAAGATAAAAAGATGGGTTATGGACTTGAAAAACCAAATGTAATGTTGTAATTCAGCGTAGTTTTTAATAAGATTGTAAATATACAAAATATTCATTTTTTTAGAATAACGCAATACTTCGAATTGATTTTCAAAGTGTTG
Source organism: uncultured Paludibacter sp. (assembly GCA_964511245.1). GTDB lineage: Bacteria > Bacteroidota > Bacteroidia > Bacteroidales > Paludibacteraceae > Paludibacter. The sequence goes on along the minus strand of CAZEEB010000077.1, from coordinate 698 downwards.
CGTTTTTAATTTTTAATTCTTAATTATTAATTGCCCAGATTATTTCATAGCTACAAAAAAAATAGTATTTTTAAACCCTCAAACTTGGAACAAACTTAATTATATAACTTTATGGATAACAATGCTTTATTAAATGAAGTAAGTGCAAAAGCACAGATTTGGTTGAATGGAAACTATAATGAAGCTACAAAAGCTGAAGTTCGTCGTATGTTGGATGCTGATGATAAAACTGAACTAATTGATTCATTTTACCGCGATTTGGAATTTGGAACCGGTGGTTTGCGTGGAATTATGGGTGTAGGTTCAAACCGAATGAATATTTATACGGTAGGTGCTGCTACTCAAGGTTTAAGTAATTACTTGTTGGCTCAGTTTTCCAACCTACAGCAAATTAGCGTAGTAATTGGTCATGATTGTCGGAATAACAGTCGTCTTTTTGCCGAAATATCTGCCAATATTTTTTCTGCTAATGGAATTAAAGTGTATTTGTTTGAAGACCTTCGACCAACACCTGAAGCTTCATTTGCAATTCGTCAACTTGGATGCCAAAGTGGAATTATACTTACCGCATCGCATAATCCGAAAGAGTACAACGGTTATAAAGCTTACTGGGATGATGGAGCGCAAATGATTGCTCCTCATGACGAAAATGTAATTACCGAAGTAATGAAAATTACCAACGTGGACGATATTAAATT